>CAZAOD010000020.1:0-12952 GCA_964486675.1 uncultured Planctomycetales bacterium
GAAAGTAACGCTGCTGACCGATTCTCGATTTAGCGTTGCGGCTTCGCTTGAGCGAACGCGTGATCAAGGTGTTGTTTCCGGAACGCTTCGGGGGACATGCCGTTTGCAATACCTTCCTGCGACCGCTGATGTTCAGATCGGTGATATTGTTGTGACCTCGAAGATCAGTTCTTTTTTTCCAGAAGGATTGTTGATCGGGCGTGTGATCGATGTGCAAGAGAATCTTGCAAGCCCTACGCTTGATTGCCTGATCAAGCCTGCGGTCGTCTTCTCGCAGCTGGAAGAGGTCTTTGTCGTTATCGATCGTTAACAAGATATCCTATGCTCAAGAAAACTTTATGGATCCTGATAAGTTGTTATTTGCTTTTTCTTACTGAGATAGGTATTTTTCATGTCTTTAGTTTTTGGGTGAAACCAAATTTTCTGATCCTGTTCGTTATTTTTATCAATTTGTTCTGGGGCTCACGTTATGGCCTGTGGGCTGCCATTGTAGCTGGGCTTCTTAAGGACAGTCTGTTAGTAGGGGTGTTTGGCGTCAATATTTTTTCTTTTATTATTTCTTCCTATATTGTTTTGCTGCTCAAGAAGTATATTTTTCAGATCGAGGCTCTGTATCTTAAGGTCGCGCTTGCGTTTTTTTTGAGCGCGCTTAATGTTTTGATCCTTTATATTGTGGCGGCTTTTTTCGCTCCGGGAGGATTTAAGGATATTGTTTGGTTCCTATCCATCCCAGAGATCATTACAACAACGGTCGTTGGACCTTATGCGTTCCTTTTTTTTAAAAAATGCGCCTTAAAAGTTTCAAAGTAATCATCACATTTTCTTTTATCATCCTGATTGTTGGTTTGGGTTACACCCAGATCTTTCAAGGTGAGTATTATCAACAATTGAGCATTTCCAATTGCATTCGTGTTGTTCCTGTGCACTCTAACCGGGGACGCATTCTGGACCGTAACGGTATTGCCTTGGCTGATACGTTGGCCGCATTTGATGTTTTGGTCATTCCGCAAGAGTTGCAGAATAAAGAGGAAGTATTCTCTTTTTTGGGAAGCGTTTTGGGTCTTGGCCAAGGGAGAATCGACGCGATTTATCAGAGAAAGAAAACAGCTTCGTTCGCTCCTGTAGTGATCGCAGAGGATATTCCTCAAGAAAAAGCGATCATTTTAGAAGAGAATAAATTTCGCTTTCCTGGCCTTCTCGTTCAGGTGCGATCGCGCAGACATTATCCTTTTGGGGAGGCAGGGGCTCATGTCTTGGGGTATGTTGCCAAGATGAGCCAAGAACGGATCGAAAAATTTAAAGAATATGGCTACGCGATAGATGGCGTAATGGGTTATTCCGGTATTGAAGAACAGTATGATCAGATGCTACGAGGCACCAATGGCGGACTTCAGATAGAGGTAAATAATCGAGGACAGCAAATCCGTGTTTTAGGCATGAAGGTCGCTCATCCTGGTGAAGATATTGCGACTACTCTCGATGCGCGTGTCCAGCAGATCGCCCAGACATTGATGCAAGGGCATCGAGGCGTTATTATTGTTATGAACTTAGATGATGGAGCGATCTTGGGGATGGTTAGTGCGCCTAGCTTTGATCCCAATGATTTCGCGAGCGAGGCTGCTTCCAGCAAGCGCGCGCGTTATTTTACTGATGCGCGCGCTCCCTTGTTCAATCGAGCGATCCGGGGGCAATATCCTCCGGGTTCTGTGTTCAAGATTCCGGTAGCGATCGCTGGTCTTTACACAAAAAAGATCAATCCGCATACGACATTTGTTTGTCATGGGTCTTACACTCTTGGAAATCGTGCTTTTCGCTGTTCCCATACACATGGCGCTCAGGATTTTACGCAAGGACTTGGCCATTCGTGCAATGTTTATTTTTTCAATCTAGGTCTTATCGTAGGTCCTAAGCTAATGGAAGAATATGCCCGCCTTTTTGGGCTGGGGGCTTTTACAAAGATCGATTTACCCTACGAAGAGCGCGGCCATGTCCCGCACCCGGACGGTTTCCGTGTTCGGCGATGGAGCAAGGGAGATACTCTGAATTTTTCTATTGGGCAGGGCGACCTTTTGGCAACCCCGATCCAAATAGTGAATATGATCGCGACCGTTGCTCGAGATGGCCGCCAAATACAACCGTATATCGTACAATCCATCGGTGCCCATGCGCAACCCCAGGGGCAAGTAGCGCGCGTTATTCATTTGCCGAAGAATATTTTAGACCAAGTCAAGGAGGGTTTGCGAGCGGCTGTCGCAGGCGAGGGAGGGACGGCGCGCGCTGTTTTCATGAAAGATCTTCTTGTTCTTGGCAAGACAGGCACAGCTCAGTCTTCCGGGAACCAAGAGCATCATGCCTGGTTCGCTGGATATTGTCCATCGGCAAAAACGCGTATTGCGTTCTGTGTTTTTCTGGAATACGGTGGGTCTAGTTATAACGCGTGCCGCGTCAGCGCGCAATTGCTCAAAGAAATGAAAGCCCAGGAGATCCTTTAGATGTTGTCGGATTTTAAAAAAGTCATGTGGGTCAGCCTTGCGATCATCATCGTTTCCGGATTGCTCGCTCTTTTTAGCGCGTCTTTTCAGAATTCACGTGTCACGCAGGAAGTGTTTTACAACCAGCTTGTCTTTTCGATTTTAGGCGCAGTCGTGATCTTTTTTCTGGGACGCGTCGATCATCGAAGGTATTATGACCTTGCCTATATTGCCTACGGCATTAACGTTTTCTTATTGGTCGCGATTTTTCTTTTTGGATATTATGCCTTAGGTGCAAAGAGATGGATCGAAATTTTTGGTTTTAATTTTCAGCCTTCTGAATTCATGAAATTTTCTTTGATCTTGGCGTTGGCGCGTTATTATACCGACCATAAGCCCAAGGTTTCTTTTTATAATCCATGGTCAAGGCCGGCGATCGTTTCTGATTTTTTTATTCCTTTTATGATGACGGCCGTTCCGGCGATCCTTATCTTTAAACAACCCGACCTTGGAACAGCCATTTTGCTGATCGGTATATTCTTTGTTATGGCTTTTGCGGCAGGGGTTTCTACCAAACACTTGGGAGGATTTTTAGGGGTGTGTCTTTTGGCGATGCCAATATTGTGGCATATGATGAAGCCTTACCAAAAAGATCGATTGCTTGTTTTTTTGAACCCTAATGTTGATCCCTTAGGGGCTGGCTATACGATCATTCAATCTAAGATCGCTGTTGGATCTGGGCAGATCTTTGGCAAAGGATGGCTTTCGGGGACCCAAAATCAGTTGAATTTCTTGCCAGAACGACACACAGATTTTATTTTTTCCGTGATCGGGGAAGAGTGGGGTTTTGTTGGAAGCGTTATTGTCGTTGCTTGTTTTTATCTTTTGGTCTTGTCCGGACTCCGGGCCGTTGAACAAACTAAAGAAAAATTTAGCCACTTGGTGGGGGCAGGCATTGTCGCGATCTTTGCCCTTCAGGTTGTCATCAATATCGGTATGGTTTTGGGTCTTTGTCCCATTGTGGGGATCACTTTGCCGTTCGTAAGCTACGGGCGCTCGTCTTTTCTGGTGTGCATCTTGATGTTTAGTTTTTTGTTGAGCCTGGCTCGTCAGCGAAAAATGTTTTGATTTGAAATTTTTAATGTTTTATACGAAAATAATCCATTCATGCGATAATATAAAGACCAACGCGGTTTCTTATGCAAGGATATAAACGAATTAATCCAAAATTTATTGGGGATCTTCTTGTAGAGCGTGGAGTGATCAACGTCCATCAGCTGCAAGAAGCCATTGAGCATCAGAAGGAGAAAGGCGGTCTGCTGGGAGAGGCGCTCATGTCCCTTAAGTACGCCTCGGAAGAGGATATCGCTCAGGCTTTGACATCCCAATATGGTTTTCCGTACCTTCCGTTGTCCAACTATGAGATCGAGCCTGAGGTTTTATCAGCTGTTTCTGCTGACGTTTGTCGTCAGCATTGCCTGATACCAATTGATAAGATCGGGGCCAGCTTGACCTTGGCCATGGCTAATCCTTTACACACAGGCTCCATCGAGGAAGTTGAGGCGCTGACACATTGCTCTGTCCAAGCCTTTGTTAGCACGGCGACAGATGTGCGCGCGGCCATCAAGAAATATTATGGATAGCATATGTTCTCGCCCGTTGAGTACCTAAAAAGTTTTCTTCTGGAAGCGAAGATCTTAGATGACGCTTCTTTAGACCGAGCGATATCTACCGCTGAAGCGGATAATCTTTTATTTACAGACATCTTGATCCAATCAGATGTTGTCCCAGAAAGCAAGCTAGTCTCGATCATGCTTGATAAGATCGGTCGACAGCCTTTTGATATCGCTGAAGTAAGAGTTGAAAAACAAGTTCTTGATATCCTGCCAAAATCCGTAATTACTAATTATCAAGTTGTTCCTATTGTTCGTCTAGGCCGGACGCTTTTTTTGGCCATGGTCAATCCTTCAGACGTTTTGACGATTGACAATATCAACGCGTTGACAGGCCTTAAGGTGTGCGGTGTCGTGGCTTCTATCAAAGAGATCGAAAGAGCGATCGGCATTTTTTATTCTGAAGATGCAATGCAAGCCTTTGAAGACATCATGAAGGACATTTCGAGCTTAGAAGAGATGGAGCTTATCAAGGAAGGCCAGAAGCAGATCGACAAAGAGAAGATCGAGAACTTAGCTGAGGACGCGCCAACGATCCGATTAACGGACGCCATCATCCGCCAGGCTATTGCTGCGAAAGCCAGTGATATTTTTGTTGAGCCATTACAAAAAGCATTACGTATTCGTTATCGCGTTGACGGCATCATTCGAGAGGTCGATCGGATGTCGAAAACGCTTCATTTTCCTGTTGTTTCCCGCATCAAGATCATGTCCAATCTGGATATTTCCGAACATCGTCTTCCTCAGGATGGGCGCTTTAAGGTTGTAACAGATCGAAAGCGGGAGGTTGACTTTCGGGTCAATGTTCTGCCAACAGCTTTTGGGGAAAAAATCGTTTTGCGAGTTCTAGATAAGAACGCGGCTATGCTGGACCTAACCAAGCTAGGGTTTAACGCGAAGGCGTTGGATGCGCTGCGCGAATGCGCACGCAAACCCCATGGCATGATCTTAACTTGCGGGCCGACTGGAAGCGGAAAAACAACAACTCTGTATTCGATCTTAAAGTTTATCGATTCCACTGAAAAGAACATTGTCACAGTCGAGGATCCGGTTGAGTATCAGATGAAAGGGATTAACCAAGTTAATATTAAGCCCCAGGTCAATTTGACTTTTGCCTCAGCCTTGAGGGCAATCTTGCGCCAGGATCCCGATGTTGTCATGATCGGGGAGATCAGAGATTTTGAAACTCTGGATGTGGCCGTGAAGGCGGCTCTTACCGGCCATTTAGTTTTGAGCTCTTTGCATACAACAACAGCCGCTGGATCCATTATTCGCATGATGAATATGGGCATCGAGCCTTTCTTGATCTGTTCATCCGTTTTGTCCATCGTCGCTCAGCGGCTTTTGCGTAAGCTGTGCGATAAGTGCAAAGAACCTTATGATGTTCCGGATTATTTAGCTCAAAGACTTGGACTTTCAAGGATAAAATTCGAACATAAGCCGACATTCTTCAAGGCTAAAGGATGCCGACATTGTTTTGATCTCGGATATCGAGGGCGGGTGGGCATAACAGAGGTCATGCTACTTTCATCCGCAGTGAAGAAATTGATCCTGGACCATGCGGGAGAAATGAAGATCAAGGAGATGGCGCGACAGGAAGGCATGGTTACCATGAGAGAGGACGCTTTGTTAAAAGCTGCGGCGGGACTTACTTCTATTGAAGAAGTTGTCCGCGTGACTGCTGTAGACGAGGAAGCGCAGAAGTAATGGCCAAAACGATCAAAGAAAAAGTTTTTGAAGCGCTCGCACAGCTACATCACATTAAAGAAAAAGATGTAGAAGAGGCCGTTGCTCTTCACAAAAAGAGATCAATTAGCCTGGAAAAAGCGTTTATTGAAAAAGGCCTGATCTCTGAACAAGACCTGCTGAGTCTTTTAGTCCGGGAGTTGAGCATCCCGACTATTAATCTTGCGAAATACAAGATCGACCCTAATCTTAAGGAGATCATTTCTGAAAAAACCGCGCGGCAATACCATATCATTCCCATATCAAGACTGGGTAATACTGTGACCGTAGCTCTATCGGATCCTTTTAATATTTTTGCCATTGACGATCTTAAGCTTTTGACAGGAAGGAATGTTGATGTTGTCTTAAGCGAAGCGCAGAAGATCGCGCAAGCGATCGATGAATATTACGGTTCAGCGGATATCCAAAGTGTCGCTGAGGTTAGCCGTGACATTGATACGGAAGATTTCCAAGTCGTAGATGATAAAGGCGCTCAGGAATTTGCCGCGATCAATGTTGAAGAAAGCGGCCAGGCACCTATTGTGCGCATGGTTGATTTGATCATCCGCGAAGCTATTAAACAGAGGGCTTCGGATATCCATATTGAACCCGCGGAATCAGATGCGCGTGTCCGTTATCGGGTTGATGGTGTCTTGCAGGAAGTTTTGAGCATCCCTAAGGTGAATCAGAACGCGATCATTGTCCGTATTAAGATCATGGCCGGTGTTGATATTACGGAGATGCAGATACCCCAAGATGGACGCTTTAAAATGCGTCTGCAGTCTCGAGAAGTTGATTTTCGTGTATCGCTTCTCCCAACGACTTATGGGCAGAAAGTGGTCATTCGTATTTTAGACAAAATGAACCTTTCTACGGGGCTCGATGGCCTTAGCTTTTCCCCAGGGCCTGCTCAGAGACTGAAAGAATCGATCGCGCGGCCTTTTGGCATGATCCTTGTGACTGGTCCCACGGGAAGCGGAAAATCAACGACACTTTATTCGATCGTAAGCCAGCTGAATACTCCCGATAAGAATATTATTACTGTTGAAGATCCTGTAGAGTATCTAGTCGATGGGCTGACCCAGATCCAGATTAAAGCCGATATTGGTTTAACATTCGCTTCTGGGCTACGCGCTATCTTGCGCCAGAGCCCTGACGTTGTCATGTTGGGCGAGATCCGTGATTCGGAGACAGCGGATATCGCGATCAAAGCATCTTTAACAGGACAGCTTGTTTTGTCTACCTTGCATACCAATGACGCCGCGGGAGCTTTGACGCGTTTAGTCGATATGGGCGTCGAATCTTTCTTAGTCGCGTCAAGCGTCATCGCGATCTGCGCGCAGCGTTTGTGCAGGACGCTTTGTCCTAAGTGCAAAGAACCTGCTAATATCCCTGACCATGTCTTAAAAGGCTTTGTGGCACACATCAAGCCAGGAACAACGTTGTTCGCGGCAAAAGGTTGTGATTTTTGTCGTCATACCGGATATTATGGGCGCATGGGTATCCTGGAGGTTTTAGAGGTCGATGAGGCTGTTCGAGAAATGTTGATCAAAGGGACATCGTCTTCAGCCATTAAGGACTATGCAATGAAAAAAGGCATGACAACCTTATGGGAGGACGCTATTGAAAAACTTGCGTCCGGCAAGACAACAGCTGAGGAGGTCTTGCGTGTCACCTCAGAAGATTGATCAGTAGCGACTTTTAAAATAGGGAGAAGAACACAATGGCAAAATTCAAATATATCGCAAAGGATGAAAATGCGACCACTGTCACCGGACAAGTTGCAGCCGAAAGCAAGGAGCTTGTCATCAAGGAGCTGCGTAAGCGCAGCTTGATCATCATTTCCGTTGAGGAAGATCGAGGTTTTTCCTTTAAGGATTTCTCGATCGGTGAAGAAAAGGTCAAATCGGAAGACCTTGTGATCTTTACTCGACAGCTTTCAACGATGATCGATGCGGGGATCCCTATCTTGCAGAGTCTGGAAGCCTTGGAAGAGCAAGTGACCCAAAAATATTTTAAAAGTGTGATCAGCGCTGTTCGCGAAGATGTTTCTGTCGGCAACAGCCTATCGGCCTCATTTTCTAAACATACAAAAGTTTTTGACAGTTTGTTTATTAGCATGGTGAAAGCTGGAGAAACAGGAGGGGCTTTGAGCGCTTTGCTGGACCGTATCGCTGGTTATATGGAAAAATCGTTAAAGCTTCGCAATAAAGTGAAATCTGCCATGGTATATCCAGCGGTTGTTATTACTATGGCGATCTTGATCACAGTGCTTTTGCTTGTAAAAGTTGTTCCAACCTTCAAGGGGATCTATGATTCTTTGGGCAAGGAACTACCGGGAATGACGCAGGTACTTATTTTTATCAGCGATAACCTGAAGGCCAGTTTTTTATGGCTGGTCTTGGCAGGGATCGCTGGATTTGTTTTTTTTGTGAATTATAAAAGGACTAAAGCCGGAAGCCTTCAGATAGATCGGTTAAGCTTAAAATTACCTGTTTTTGGATCGCTGATCCGCAAGGTCGCCTTAAGCCGGTTTAGCCGCACGTTAGCAACCTTGATCCAGAGCGGTGTGCCTATTTTAACGGCGCTGGACATTGTTGGAAAAAGCTCTGGAAACCGCGTTATTGAACTAACGGTTGAGGATGCGGCAAAGCATATTCAAGAAGGAGAAAGTATTTCTGAGCCGTTGATCCAAAGTGGTGTTTTCCCGCAGATGGTCACGCGCATGATCTCCGTCGGAGAGAAAACAGGAAAGCTTGATACTATGCTGACAAAGATCGCTGAATTTTATGAGGATCAAGTTGACACGGCCGTTGCTGGTTTGACCAGCATGATCGAGCCTTTGATCATCGGGTTTTTAGGGATCGTTGTCGGATTTATCGTTATTGCATTATTTTTGCCGATCATCAGCTTAACATCAGCTATCCGTTAGCATTCAATGGGGGGGTGTCGTGCGCCTTGCTTTTTTCTTATTGATAGGATTGTGCTTGACAGGATCTCAGGCTTTTGCTCAGCTCCTTGACGGCTCAGATGACTCCTTTCACTTAGCTGATCGCTGGCATCAGGAGCTTGAGGCTCTTGATCAAGCCGCGAAGGATCTGCAGAAAACAAACGCCTTGCTTATAATCGAGAATGCACGCCTTAAGGCTTCCATCCAGGATTTGGATCAGCAGGCGAACAGCCTCTCATCAGATCTTGCTTCTCTGAATTCCCGCTCAAAGGATTTGGACGCGTCACTTGGCAATCATCAGAAAAAGATGGTGTTCTTTCTTGAGCAGTCTGAGAGTCTTGACAGGCAATATCTGATGCTTACGCAAGAGAAGAAAACCCTCAAAAGCTCTATTGATAAAGAAAAAGAATTTAGCCGAAAGCTGCAAGAGGTTTTGCCTGAGTTGAGAAAGAACATTGAAGGTATTGAAAAAGATTTTTTTGTTCATCAACAAAAAGACCAGCAGTTAACCGCTTACTTCAATGAAGGTCAAGACAGGCTGGAGGCTTGGCTTAAGGCCCAAGATCAAGGATGGCGTCAACTGGGGCAAGATGTGAGGGCCATCAATCAATGGGTCCTTGATAGCTATTTGCTTGACAACTGTGTACACCTCGAACAGCAACGTTTAAAAGAAGAACTATCAAGAGAACAAGAAAAAATAGCGCTTATTGAGCAACAAAAGAAAATGACAACAGCATCACTTTCTGAGACAGGGGCTGATACGGATCCTGATGATGTTTCCCAGACGGCCTTAGAGGATCTTCAAGGTTTACTCAATGCCAAAAGAAAAGAATGGCAAACCATGCGCAAGGCCCCCGTGAGTCCTGAGATCATTTTGCTGAAGTCCGATATTGAGAATTTTCATCAAATCAATCGTGGCCTTAGAGAGGAATCGTTTAGGCTCCAGGCCCTTCTTAAGAGTTTGGACCGTCAGAAAAGATCCCTTGAGAAAACCTTCACGCAAAGATAGTCCTGCAAAAAACCTTTTCATGATCTTTCCAGCCATTTCTTTTTTCAGGTGTTATACTTACATTGAAGGGTGCTTAGAATAAAAGTTAAAACAGGTTTGACAATGAAAGGAGGTGAAGGTAGAATAAAAATAAGGATTAGAACTGTCTGAAAAAGCACGTAGAGTAAGAGTCACCCCTTCGACGGTATCATACATTCTGCTTATTCTCTTCTCACGAGGCAATTTTTCAGAGATGTTCACTCTAAATCCTGAAAGGAGGAGAGAATAATGAATAAAAAAGGTTTCACGTTGGTCGAAATCATGATCGTTGTCGCGATCATCGCGTTGTTAGCTGCGATCGCTATCCCGAACTTGCTTCGCGCAAGACTTTCAGCGAACGATAGCTTAGCACAAAGCACCCTTCGCGCCATCTCTACGGCAGCTGAAACATACGGCACCGCGAATACCGGTAGTTATCCGGCACAAATAACGTCGCTTATGAATGCGACGCCGCCGTATCTTAACACAGCATATTGCGGAGGCAACTTGTCAGGTTTTACATATACCTGTACATTCTCAACTACAGGATATACTTTGACAGCTGCTCCTATCAGTCGTAATGTTACTGGTTCATCAACCTATACCATTACAACAGGTGGTGTGTTAACAGCTCAATAAGGTCGTGATTGTAGTTTTCTAAAAAAGGGCTTGGGATAAAATCCCAAGCCCTTTTTTAGGGTTTTCTTGCATAGAAAGAAAAATGAGTTAATATTTGATTAGGAAAGAAAAGCAAATATAATAAGATAAGCAATAATAAGAATATTATATTTATTAATATAAATGTTTAAGCATAACATCCAAAATATTGTGGATATGTATTTTTCTTTGATCAGAAAATACATTCCCGCTGGCCCTCAGGAAACCTCTATAGGCCTTGATATTGGCAGTCATCAATGCAAGGCAGTTGAGATTGTCCGGTCCAAAAAAAGCGTCAAGATCATGAACTGGGGTGTTGAGCCGGTTTGTGACCGGGATGTTCTTTCGGCAGCTCAGAATCTTTTGAAAAAGATCAATAGTGAATCCAAAGACGTTTTTACAGGACTTTCAGGCCAAGGCACGCTGATCCGTTTTATTCGGATGCCTCGCATGCCGATCACACAACTAAAAGATTCTTTGCTGATCGAATCGGATAAATATTTTCCTTTCCCTATCAACGAAATCTATATTGATTGCCAGATTATTGACGATAGCCAAGTGAAGGACAACAAGATGTCAGTTCTTGTCGCGGTGGCAAAAAAGGATATCGTTAAGGATCGGTTGCAGATGATCTCCAATCTTGGGCTGCAAGCGAATTTTATAGGATTACATGCGATCGCTATTGCTAACGCGGTTGCAGAAAATCAAAAGGACATGCGGCCAGTTTCCTTGCCGTCTGATGCAAAAAAAGAAGCCTTTGCTTTCTTAGATATTGGGGATGCTAAATCGACGATCATTATTTTTCGAGATCATGGTCCTCGCTTCACCAGAGAGATTGCGATTGGAGGAAAAGATTTTACTCAGAAAATTATGAACTTATTCAGCTTGGATTTTCAAAGCGCGGAGAAAATGAAATGTTCTCCTTGTGATAAGCAAGAGGATGTGCTAAAAGCCTGCCATCCTGTTTTGATGAATCTTATGTCAGAGGTCAGACTTTCTTTTGATTATTTTAGTTCTGAAGATGGAGCTCAGGTTGTAAAGATTCTTTTGGCCGGGCAGGGAGCACGCTTGCAAGGTGTTCAGGATTTTCTGTCCAAAGAACTTGAAATTCCTGTCCAGGCCTGGAGCCCGTCTCTTGATCTGGAATTTTCAGAGAGTGTTAATGGAAAAGATTTTCTATCGCAGGCTGACCAGTTGTGCGTAGCCCTAGGATTGGCATTGACAAAAAATGATTAACATCAATCTCGTCCCTGAAGAACTTGTTAAGAAAAAGAAATACCGTCTTTTTCATCGAGCGGTCCAAGCGATTCCTTTAGAGATTTCCATAGGGATCATCGGAGGATTTTTAGTGTTTTTGTTTATCGTCAATATCGTATTGCAGTTAACGATCTTTGTGCAGATGGGAACGTGTAAGGCGATTGAAGTTTCAGTGGAGGGCATTGGTCCGCAGAGAACCGATGTTAATGCTGTGTTATCAGAGCTAAAGGTCTTACGTCAAAAAATTTCGACCATTGAAAGTATTACAACGGGAAGACGACTTTCTTGGGCCCAGAAATTGAACATGATCAGCGATGCGATAACATCTGGCGCGTGGTTAACCCGCATAACGTTAACAAAAGAAAATTTTATCATGGAAGGAAGCGTGGTTTCCAAAAAAGGCGATTATGCCAGCATCGTCAACACGTTCAACGCGGATTTGCGCAACAACCCATCGTTTATGAAAGGTCTTAAGGATCCAGAGGTGAGCTTTACAGGTCGCCGAAAGGTCAATACGACAGAAATCGCAAATTTTGCTCTTCGACTGCAGGTAAACGGTAAGTGAAATGGATAAACAACTGCTTCCCAAAGTAGAAATGACTAAGCAGCTAAGCTATGTCCTGATAGGCTTCATGATCATCTTTATTGTCATTGCTGATTTTTTCTTGATTATGAAGCCGCAGCTAAGAGCGCTTGCGTCGCTGAGGAAGAAAATTGTGGAGACGTCGCAGGGGGTCAAGGAGACAAAGGACAACCTGCAGCGATTGCCGGCTTTGCGCGAGGAGATCGTTAAACTCAAAGAGAAATTAGGTAGCGTTGAGAACAGCATCTTGCCAAGAGAAGAAGCGATCATGATGGTCGATAAGATCTCAAGGCTGGCGGCTAAATCCTCGGTTCGGATCAATCAGATCGCGCCTTTAAGCAACGCGGAGACAAAGGTTTTGAGTAACGAACAAGGTGAATACTTTTCTTTACCGATCGCCTTAAGCGCGGAAGGCGGATATCATGAGATCGGCACTTTTTTCTATAATCTAGAAAACGACGAAACGTTTATGAGCATTGATAATTTTGAGATCATGAAAGATGCTGGCTCTGCTAAGAAAAATATTGTCACGGTCACGGTTAACGTTTTTATTGTAAAAAAGAAATGAGCATGATAAGACGAATTTTTATTGTAGGTATAGGGGCCCTA
>CAZAOD010000020.1:12962-19615 GCA_964486675.1 uncultured Planctomycetales bacterium
TTTGCGTATGACTCTCATGGGCGGCGCGACCCATTTTGGCCATTGGTATCATCCAGCGGCGCGATCCTATCCTACGATGATAGCTTGCAATTTTCAGACATGGTTTTAGAGGGGGTCATCTATGATCCTGACGGAGAGAGGTTTGCCATCATTAACAGTAAGGTTGTCAAGGTCGAAGACCGCATTGGGGGTTTTGTGGTTGCAGTAGTGAATCAGAACTCTGTGGTGTTGTCTCGGCAAGGTCAGGAATTTATCTTGAACCTGAAAAAGGAGTAAGGCATGAAAAAATATGTTATTGCGATTTTTGGTCTCTTGTGTCTTGTGATCATGATCCAACAACTTTTGGCTCAACAAGAGAACACAACTACAGAAAAGAGCGCAGGATCTGCGGCAGTCCACGCAACCTCTGGTGCTCACGAGGAGATCTGTGATGGTTGTGTTACTCTGGATTTTGAGAATGCGGATATTCGCAATGTTTTGGAGATTTTGTCCTATAAAGCCAAGATCAACATTGTTCCAAGTCCTGATGTACAGGGGTTGGTGACCATTAAGCTTAAGAATGTTACTTGGCAAGACGCGCTCAATGTGATCTTGAAGACTTATGGTTATGGGTACGATCAGCGCGGCAATGTTATTGTCGTCACAACGGTTCAGAATTTAAAGAAACTCCGCGAGGACGATCTGATATTAGCAGACCAGGAATCGGTCATGACGAAAACCTTTGTCTTGGATTATGCGGACGCGACCCAAGTTGTGGGATCTATAGAAAAGATGCTGACAGCCAGAGGAACGATCAATTTTGATAAAAGGACGAACGTGTTGATCGTGCGAGATACTCCAAGCAATTTAGAGTTGATCGCAAAGGTTGTGGAGCGTCTTGATACTGCGACGCCTCAAGTTCTTATTGAAGCAAAGATTATTGAGACCACGCTGACAAATACGGAAAACATGGGTATTGATTGGACTTTTAAGGCTGGCGCTTCAGGCTCTGCAAGGCCGGCGTACTGGCCATTTACGGATAGTTCCTCAAATAAATTCATAAGCGGCCCGGGCATGAACTTTCCGACGCCAGATACAGATTTGTTTACTTTTGGTATCTTAGATTTTTCTCAAATGCAGGCTGTTTTAGAGTTGTTAAAGTCGCGCTCAGGAACAGACATTCTTTCTAATCCACGCATCACCACTCTCGACAATCAGAAAGCGAATATTGTTGTCGGCACCCAGTATCCTTTGCCTCAATACACATACAATGAAGAGCAGGCAAAGTTGCAGGTCTCTGGATGGGAATACAAAGATATTGGTATTATTTTTGAGGTCACGCCGCATGTCAACAAGATCGGCTATATCACCTTGGATGTTGAGCCCAAGGTGACAGCGATCCTGGATTATGTACAAGTCGAGTCTACGAGCGTTCCGCGGCTAAGCACGGAATCCGCATCGACACGAGTTATGATCAAGGATGGCCAAACACTTGTGATCGCGGGTTTGATCAAGAAGCAATGGAATGATACAAAAAAGAAAGTGCCTTTCTTAGGTGATATCCCTGTCATGGGTCTTGCCTTCCAAAAAAGCGAAAAAACGCTAACCAAAACAGAGCTGATCATTTTTATTACGCCGCACGTAATTGAGCCTTCAAAGGTCGATGACGCTGATCAGCTAGGTGTTGCAGAGCAGCGGTTCGAGAAAAAGAAATAACCCATCCTATGTCAAAAGAAATTTTAGTCAATATTAAAGAAGGTGAAACACGTGTCGCCATTATAGAAAATGGCGTTCTGGAAGATTTTTATATCGAAAGAGAGTCTGAAGGAACACTTCTAGGTAATATTTATAAAGGACGCGTTGAGTCCATTTTGCCGTCTATTAATGCCGCGTTTGTTAATATTGGGCAAGAAAAGAACGGATTCTTGTATTTGACTGATATAGTCAATCCATTGGTGGAAGAAGAACTATCGGGTCCTCGAAAATTTATTGAAAAGATTTTAAACCCCCAGGTGAAACCGAAGGAAGCTAAGAAGAGGTCTGAGCAGCCTCCTGCCTTATCCAAGGGGGATGAGATCATTGTCCAGGTCGTCAAAGAGCCTTTTGGCACTAAAGGTGCTCGACTTACTTCTCACGTAAGTCTTCCTGGGAGATTTGTTGTCTTTATGCCTTACGACAAACATCTGGGTGTTTCGAAGAGGATCGACACAGGAGATGAACGGCATCGGTTGCGAGAGCTTCTGAAGGATTTAGATTTTGCGAAAAACAGCGGTTTCATCATCAGAACGGTTGCCTTAGATAAGGGCAGGCGTGAAATTGTTCGTGATGCTAAATTTCTCTATGAAATTTGGCAGAAGATCCGTAAACAATCAGAAGGGAAACAGGCGCCTGCGTTATTATACAAAGAGTATGATTTGGTATGGAGGATCGTTCGGGACTTTTTACGTGATGATATTAACAGCATTATTGTTGATTCTCAAGAAGCATACCATCGTATTCGTAAGTTCGTTTTTACGTTGATCGGCAACGAAATGATCAATCGTATTCAGCATTATCGTGGCGAGGCGCCATTGTTCGAGGCAAAGAACATCACAAAGCAGCTGAACAAGATCTACGAGCCAAAGGTTTATTTGAAATCTGGCGCTTACGTTGTGATTGAGCCTACTGAAGGATTGACTGTTGTTGATGTGAACAGTGGTCGATTTAAGGTTAATGCTTCACCGGAAGACGCGGCGTTCATGGTCAATATGGAGGCGGCGACCGAGATAGCACGACAGTTGCGTTTGCGGGATTTAGGTGGTATTATTGTCATCGATTTTATCGATATGAACAGGGAAGGCCATAAGCGGCAGGTTCTGCAGGCCTTGGAAAAAGCGCTCGAGAAAGATCACGCTAAAACAGAGCTTACGCGTATCTCACAGCTTGGTCTTCTGGAAATGACCAGAGCGCGCACAGGAAAAACAATACAATCTATGTCTTTCAGTCCTTGCCCTTATTGTCAAGGTAGAGGGCAAGTGAAGACGGGGTAGTGTACGAGCTTATTTAAAGGAGGCATCATGTACGCAATTGTTCAGGTAGGTTCCCAACAATACAAGATCACTGAAGGTGACACGATCAGCGTTCAGCGTCTTGAAAAAGCTGAGAAATCTGTCCAACTTGATCAGGTTCTCCTCTTTGAAGACGGAGAAATTGTCAAGATCGGAAATCCATTCTTATCAGATGTCAAGGTTAAGGCTGATGTCGTGGCGGCTGAAGCTAAAGACAACAAAGCCGTGTCCTTTAAGTATTCCAAACGTAAGAATACGTCTTGGAAAAAAGGACATCGACAAAAATTGACCGTTCTTAAAATTGTCAAGATTGAAGCAAAAGCATAGCGTTTTTGTTCTCGCAAGAGAAGGATCTATTCCATGAGTGCCTTCGTTGATGAAGCAAGGATTTTTGTCAAAGCCGGAGACGGAGGGAAAGGGTGTGAAAGTTTTTATCAAGATCTCAGAACGCGCTATCCTCGTCCCGATGGCGGTGATGGCGGCGGTGGCGGTAATGTTGTCGTACTCGCAAGTCGCTCGGTCCAGACACTTCTCGATTATAAATTCCGCCAGCACCATGAAGCGCAGCGCGGTGGTCATGCCAGCAGTAAGAATAAGCATGGAAAGACCGGTGAAGATTGCATTCTGAAGGTTCCTGTCGGTACGATTGTTCGTGATCACGATACAGGTCTTACGATCAAGGATCTAGCAGAAGATGGCCAGAGTGTCATCGTTGCCAGAGGTGGCGCTGGAGGCATTGGCAATAACAAGAACCGAACGCCAAAGCCGGCTGGACAAGGCGAAGCGCGAACCATTCATTTTGAGCTCAAGACTGTTGCGGATGTTGGATTGATCGGCTTTCCTAACGCAGGTAAGTCAACATTGATTTCCAGCATCTCTAGGGTTCGATCCAAGATCGCAAGCTATCCTTTTACGACGCGCCAACCGATTCTGGGGTTTGTTCAGGACCAGGAGGATTATTCTCAATTCGTTGTCGCTGATCTTCCAGGGCTTATCGAAGGGGCGCATAACGGAAAAGGTTTGGGGGATCGATTTTTACGTCACGCGGAGCGAACACGTATCTTGGTTCACGTTGTTGATATGGCAGGTGTGGACGGCCGGGATCCGATCGAAGATTACGAAAAGATCAATCATGAGCTGGAGTCATACAGCGAACAACTTTCCTTTAAAAAGCAGATCGTCGTTGGTAATAAAATGGACCTGCCGGAGAGCAAGGAAAATCTCAAGCGGTTTAAGAAGAAAATTAAAGGAAAGATCTTTTTGATTTCAGCCCTTGAAAAAGAAGGGTTGGACAAGCTTATTCAGGAAATAAAGAAAATTTTATGCCGAGAACATTCGAAAGAAAAATCAAGCGCATCGTTATCAAATTAGGCTCAGCAACGATCGCAAATTATTACATGAACCCGAAAGCTTCTGCTTTTGAGTCGTTAGCCGACGAGATCTGCGCTGTGTCACGGCAAGGCATTGACGTTGTGCTCGTAAGCTCAGGTTCTATTGTTTTGGGGTTAGGCGAACTCGGTCAGCGCTTGCGTCCAACGGATGTTACCTCGCTGCAAGCATTAGCCGCCATAGGTCAAAATGTGCTTATGCATTTATATACACAACTTTTTAAAAAGAATGGATTGGGTTGCGCGCAGGTTCTTCTGACGTGGGATGATTTTAGGGATCGGTTACGTTACAATAGCGCTCGCAAGACCATAGAAAAGATTTTAGAATACGATGTTATCCCTATCATTAATGAGAATGACACAATATCAAACGATGAGATCAAGTTTGGCGATAACGATCGGCTTTCAGCATTGGTTTCTAGCTTGATCGGCGCGGATCTGCTTCTGATCCTCTCCGACGTCGATGGTCTTTATGACACTCAGAGTTCAGATAAGAAAGTTTTTCGCGAGATCAAAGAGGTCACAAAAGAAATAGAGAGCCTGGCTTTGGGAACGTCGAATAAAAATGTTTCAAAAGGCGGCATGATCACAAAACTGGAGGCAGTTAAGATCGTTACACAGGCAAAGATCCCGTGTGTTATTGCCAACGCCAATGCGCCATGTGTTGTCGCAGAGATCCTTAAGGGCGGACAGGTCGGGACCTTGTTCGTTGAAAAAGAAGACAAGCTTTTGGCGAAGCGTCATTGGATCTCGTTTGCCGCCAAGCCTAAAGGAAAGATCATTGTTGACGCGGGCGCTCGACAGGCTTTGCTTAAAGGCGGGAAAAGTCTTTTACTCCCGGGTATCGTAAGCTGGGAAGGTCATTTCAGAAAGGATGATGTTGTCGCCGTTATTGACCAACAGGGTCAAGAATTCGCTCGAGGCATCGTCAACTATTCCATCAGCGATCTGCATACGGCAAAAGACAAAAAGCAGAAAGCAGAAGTCATTCATTGCGATGACATGGTGTTGTCCCAGCGTTAAGGGTAAGGTTATGAAGTTCGAGAAAAATATATCAGCGATCGCTCAGCGGGCAAAAAAAGCTTCTCGATCGCTTGCTTTGATTTCAGCCCAAGAAAAAAACAGAGCCCTTTCTTTGATGGCGCATGCTTTGATCGCGCATAAGAATTTCTTGTTGCGGGAGAACAAGAAGGATGTTGATGCTGCGCGCTGTAATGGTTATTCAACCGCTCTTGTTGATCGCCTAACACTTAACGTTAAGCGTATTGAGGCGATGGCTGCCTGCCTTCAGGATACGGCACGTCTTCAGGATCCAGTTGGTCAGGTCTTAAGAGTTTTTAAGAGGCCTAACGGGCTTGTAATCCGGAAAGTCAGGACGCCCATGGGAGTTATCGGAGTCATTTATGAGTCCAGGCCCAACGTCACAAGTGATTGTGCTGGTTTGTGTCTTAAATCAGGGAACGCGGTTATTTTACGAGGCGGCAAAGAGGCGATCTTTTCGAATCGGGCTATCTTTAAAGTGTTAAGAACAGCTTTACGCAAAACGAAGATATCTGTGGATGCGATCCAATTCATTGACGTGATTGATCGTCGAGCCTTGGACGCTCTTTTGCGCCAGGATCAGCATGTCGACCTTGTCATTCCTCGCGGAGGGGAGGGACTGATCCGTTTTGTTGTTGAAAATTCTTATATTCCGGTGGTGAAGCATTACAAAGGCGTTTGTCACGTTTATGTTGGCGCTTCTGCGGACCTTGAAATGGCTCGCAAGATATGTTTGAACGCCAAGGTCCAGCGCCCGGGTGTTTGTAATGCCATGGAAACTTTATTAGTGGATGAGCGCATCGCAAGAAAGTTTTTGCCTGGCATGATATCGGATTTTGTTGACGCTGGAGTGGAGGTTCGAGGGTGTCCTCAGACGCGCCAGATCTGCGCAGCGCAGGTTGGAAAGGCAACGGACAAGGACTGGTTCGAAGAGTATTTAGATCTTATTTTGGCGGTAAAGATCGTTAAGGGCACGCAAGAGGCTATCAAGCATATTAATTATTATGGCACTAAGCATTCAGACGCGATCATCACACGCAATAAATCTGAGGCAAAACATTTTTTAAGATCTGTTGATTCCGCCTGTGTTTATGTTAACGCTTCAACTCGTTTTACTGATGGCCATGAGTTTGGTTTTGGCGCGGAAATAGGGATCAGCACAGACAAGCTGCACGCGCGAGGGCCGATGGCTCTGGAA
>CAZAOD010000020.1:19625-27558 GCA_964486675.1 uncultured Planctomycetales bacterium
GAACTTGGCCATTGCCAAGAATTTCAACTTATAAGTATGAAATTCTTGGCAATGGCCAAGTTCGTTCGTAAAGGCAGGCATAGGGCTATATGGAGCGCATCGGAGTTTTAGGGGGGACGTTCAATCCCATTCACATTGGTCATTTAGCGATCGCGCAAATGGCGCTAGAGCGGATGCATTTAACAAAGGTTATTTTTATGCCGGCCCATATGCCGCCGCATAAAAATTCGCACGCAGTTGCCGGCGCGAAGCATCGATATCATATGGTCAAGCTGGCCATTGAAGGAAATCAAGATTTTGAAATTTCTGATTTTGAGATAGCGAAAAGAGGAAAGTCGTACACGATCGACACGATGCAGCATTTGCGTCAACAATACGTAGGCGCTAAATTGTATTTCATTATCGGCGGGGACACTTTGTCACAGCTGCCTAGCTGGCGGTATATTGATGATATCCGCAAGATCGCGGAATTCATTGTTGTGAACAGGCCAGGATGCGTCAAGAAAAGCCATGACATTAAGCACCATAGCGTTATTATGCCGGGCATTGATATTTCGTCATCGTACGTTCGAATGCGGCTATTCCAACAGAGAACGGTTCGATATTTTGTTCCAGAGCCTGTATTAAACTACATAAAGGAGAACCATGTCTATGAAACGTAAGATCTTAAAGACAAAGTCAAGGCAAAAACAAAAAGATTGCGTTGTTATCCCTGAAGCAAGGCAGGAGATCCGTTTTGGAACGGATGGGTGGCGTGCTGTTATTTCCAAAGAGTTCACGTTCAAGAATGTGGCGATTTTGGCCCAGGCGATCAGCGAATGGGTTAATGGCGACCTTCGCAAGCCCGCGGGTTTGCGCAAGCGTGTTGCGATAGGCTATGATACCCGATTTTTATCTGATGAGTACGCCAGGACCGTGGCTTGTGTTTTGGCCGCCAACAATATTGAAGTTCTTCTTTCTGACGCGCCTATCCCGACACCGACATTAAGTTTTGGTGTCACGCGCCAGCAATGCGTAGCGGGTATCATGATCACGGCCAGTCATAATCCGGGACAATTCAATGGTTTGAAGATCAAAACAGCGCAAGGAGGAGCCGCTTCGCGCGAGATCACGGATGTTGTGGAGGAGTATTTGTGCGCGACAGATGTTAAGATGACCGATCTTGAGCAAGCGAAGGCGAAGAAGGATCTGACCATCTTTGATTTTAAGGAAGATTATGTGCAGTTTGTCCGCAGCTATATTGACCTAAAAGCTATTAAAAAAGCACGCTATAAGGTTTTGGTCGATGCGATGCACGGTAGTGGCGATTCATTGGCTTTGCGTATTTTAGAAGGAACGAATATTCGCGCTGAGGTTATGCGTGCGGATATCAATCCTTCTTTTGAGGGCGGCAAGCCAGAGCCGATCGAAAAGTATGTTGGCGGCATCATGGCGCGCGTGAAAAAAGAAAAATTTGATCTTGGCATGATCTTGGATGGGGATGCAGACCGTATCGCGGCTGTTACTTCGGATGGGGAATATATTAATCCTCAAAAGATATTAGCTCTGATCATTTTACATTTTGTTCGTAATAAAGGAAAGACAGGCGGCGTTGTTAAGACTATTTGCGGGACGACCATGCTCGACAAGATCACTGCGAAGCTGGGCCTTAAACTCTATGAAACACCGGTTGGATTTAAATATATTTCGGACTTGATGACCTCTGAGGACATTTTGGCCGGAGGAGAAGAGGCCGGAGGGATCGGTGTTCAGAACTATATCCCAGAAAGAGATGGAACTTTGGCGGGGCTTTTGTTGCTGGAGATGATGGTCTATCAGAAAAAAAGCATAAAGCGTCTGATCGCGGATATGGAGAAAGAATTCGGTCGCTATTATTACGAGAGAGCCGCGATCACGACAACAAAAAAGAGCGTGGACTTAGATAAACTAAAATCGATCAGTCGTGTTTTAGGTAAAAAAGTGGTTGACGTGAAAACCTTTGATGGCGTGAAGCTCATTTGCGAGGATGAAAATTGGGTCATGTTCAGACCTTCAGGGACAGAACCATTGGTACGGGCTTATGTGGAAGCAACATCCACGTCCAAGGCAAAGGCCCTGATCGAGTTTGCTAAGGCCATGCTTAAAAAAATCTAAAAATGATTTATTGGATCGCTTTTTACCTTCAGAAGATATTTTATGAGTTATATTTGTCCCTGAAGGCACATGATCAAAAGAAGATCCCCCTGCAGGGCGGTTATATCATCGCCTGCAACCATTTAAGCAATCTGGATCCCATGCTTGTTGGCGTTGCTTCGGGTCGACGTCTGAGTTTTGTCGCAAAGAAATCTCTTTTCAAGAACTGGTTTGTTAATTTCTTTCTTTATCAATTTGGCGCTTTTCCCGTTAAGCGAGGGTCTTTTGATATGCAGGGGATCAAGGAGGCCTTAAAACGGCTTAAGGCGCAGCAGGGTGTCGTGATGTTCCCTCAAGGGGGCAGAAGATCAGAGGATCTTGATACTTCCGAGGTGAAGGCTGGGGTTGGCTTTTTGGCCATTAAAGCGCAGGTTCCTGTTGTTCCGGCCTTTATTGCCGGGTCTGATAAAGCGATGCCAAAAGGATCAAAAGGTATCCACAGAGCCCCTGTAAGCATTTTTTTTGGCGATCCCATTCAAGTGAGCGATAAGCTTTCTTATCAAGAAGTAGCCAGGCGTGTTTATGACGCCATGAAAGCGCTGGCGAGCAAGAGCAAATCTTGCGTGTAAAGCCCCTTCCTTATTATAAGAGGGATTCTCCGATAAAATTTTAGTTGACAAATAAAAACTTTTCGCAGATAATCTAATACTTTTTCACAAAGGAAATTCATTTTCTTTCTGAGAAAGAATTCTATTGAAAAGAGGAAAAGAATTATGTCAAACAAAGAAGAAGTTTCGTTAGCTGAGTTGTACGCGCAGTCTATGCGCGATCTTAAGGAAGGAGAGATCGTCGAGGGTGAGATAATCGGTATCACCATGCAAGATATTATTGTTGATATCGGTTATAAATCCGAAGGTTTCATATCCGTTGATGAATTTCGCGATCCAGAAAAAGTGAAGATCGGCAATCGGGTCGAAGTTCTCGTTGAGTCAGCTGAAGATGAAAGTGGGCGCTTGATCTTGTCTTATACGAAAGCTCAGCGGCTTCAGGGCTGGCAGAAGATCGCTGATCAACTTGATGAAGGTTCCTATATCGATGGGCGGGTCATCAAGCAGGTGAACGGCGGATATATTGTTGATATCGAAGGCGTGGACGCGTTTTTGCCGCGATCCCTTTCCGCCTTTAAAGGAATGGCGATCAAAGATGTGATAGGAACAAAATATAAGTTCTTTATCACGAAAATGAACAAGCCAAGACGCAACATTATTCTCTCCCGCAGAGAAGTTATCCAAAAGGAGAGGGATGAGGTCAAGACAAAGCTTTGGGAGAAGATCGAAAAAGGTCAGCGTCGGACAGGAACCGTAAAAGGTATTACGGACTTCGGTGCGTTTATCGACCTGGGTGGCATTGATGGACTTTTGCATATCACGGATATGAGCTGGTCCCGCATTAACCACCCCTCTGAGCTGGTTGCAGTTGGCGACAAGATCGAGATTATGGTCCTTGATTTTGATCGCGAGAATTCAAAGGTTTCTTTAGGTTTAAAGCAGATCACCGCGAATCCCTGGGAAGGTGTTGAAGAAAAATATCCGATTGGCAGCAAGATCAAGGGAAAGATCGTCAATATCATGCCTTATGGGCTTTTTATTGAGATCGACAAAGGGATCGAAGGGTTGCTGCACTCATCAGAAATTTCATGGCAGAAAAAGATGGTCAACCCTCAAGAAATGTTCGCCATCGGGGATATGGTTGAGGTACAGATCATTAGTATCGATAAGGATACAAAACGTATTTCTTTAAGCTTAAAACAGCTTGAAAAGAATCCTTGGCTGGAGGTTGAAGGCAAGTTTCCCGTAGGGACGAAGGTTGCTGGCAAGGTGCGTGGCTTTACGGATTACGGTGCTTTTGTGGAGATCGAAGGAAGCATTGAAGGCATGATTCATGTTTCCGATATGTCGTGGACCCGCAAGGTCAACCATCCGCAGGAGATCTTCAAAAAAGGACAGAGCGTTGATGTTGTTATTTTGGCGATCGATCCAGAGCAGCGCAAAATAAATCTTGGCTATAAACAGCTTAAGGAAAATCCTTGGCCAGAGATCGCTAAGCATTATCCTATCGGCTATGTCGCGGAAGCCGAAGTTGTGCTCAACACTGATTTCGGTGTCTTTGTCAAGCTCGAAGATGAGCTTGAAGGCCTGATTTATGCATCCGAGATTGAGAAATCGCGCGCTGAAACCTTGAAGGCTGCTGATAAGATTACCGTTAAGGTTATCAAGGTTGATGTCGATCAAATGAAGATCGGCCTTAGCGCCAAGACTGACGCTTCAAATCCAGAAGATCCAGCTGCAAATTAATCGTGACTATGACGCCTATTCCGCCGAAGAATATTCTTCGATGGAATAGGCGGATTTGCTTATGACACATTCTGCCGATACTATTCTTCACAAGATCTCTTCGGGAACGACCGAAATCATCAGCGTTGATATTCTTAAGAAGAAGATCGAGCATTCTCAAGAAAGACGTAAATCCCTGCATGTTAAGGCTGGCTTCGACCCTACGGCTCCTGATCTGCACTTAGGCCATGTCGTGCTGTTGCGTAAATTGCGCCAGTTCCAAGATTTGGGGCACACGGTTTTCTTTATTATTGGGGACTTCACTGCGCAGATTGGGGATCCTTCAGGTCGCGATCAAATGCGTGTTCAAATGACGCCTCAGCAGGTCGCGAAGAATGCTAAGACGTATGAGCGCCAAGTGTTCAAAATTCTTGACCGCAAGAAAACAAAGGTTGTCTTTAACAGCCGTTGGCTGAAGAAGCTAACTGCGCAAGATATGCTCGAACTTTCGGCTCACTGCACTGTCGCTCAGATGTTAGCCCGTGCGGATTTTAAAAAACGCTTTGAAGAACAAAAAGAAATTAGTATTTTAGAATTTATTTATCCACTGCTACAGGCGTATGACTCTGTTTTTCTAAAAGCAGACATTGAGCTTGGAGGTTCAGATCAGAAATTTAATTTGCTGATGGGTCGTCAACTGCAGGAAGCGCTTGGGCAAGAGCCTCAAGCTGTTATCATGATGCCTCTTTTGGAGGGAACCGATGGCGTCAACAAAATGAGTAAGTCTTTGGGTAATTACATTGGTATTGATGAACCCGCAAAGGAGATTTTTGGCAAGGTGATGTCCATTAGCGATCAATTGATGTATCGTTATTATGAGTTACTAACTGATCTTGACGTGGCGCAGGCGCGGGTGCTGCATCCAAAGGAAGCAAAATTAAGGCTTGCAGAAGACATTGTTCGACAATTTTATTCGCTGCAAGAAGCACGTCAAGAACGCGAAGCATTTGAAAAAGTTTTTTCTAGTAAAGGAACCCCGGACGATATCCCTGTATACAGTGTCGCGACGGGGGAGGCGAAGACATTAGTCGATGTTTTAGTAAGTCAAGGACTCGCCGATTCAAAGAATAAGGCCAGAGCTCTTATTGCCCAAGGGGCGGTTACCGATGGAGCAACCGTCGTCACTAGCATAGAGATCCCATCAAAGCCGTGTATTCTGAAAATCGGTAAGCGACGCTTCCTAAAACTCACCTGATCCCTTCGTTGTCATAGAGATAGTTTGTCGTAAGTATATTTTATTTAACTAAGATAAATAAAATACTTGACAAATAGGTGTTTGAAAAGTATACTCTTGCTTCATATGTTTGCCCTTGTAGCTCAGTCGGTAGAGCACGTCCTTGGTAAGGACGGGGTCACCGGTTCAATTCCGGTCGAGGGCTTAATCTGAAAAGACCTTAAGACATGCGCGAAAATATTCAATTTCAATGCAAAGAGTGCGATAGGATCAACTATTGCAGCACCAAAGACAAAAAGAAAAAGCCTGAACGGATCGAGCTTAAAAAATTCTGTCCTTTTTGTCGTCGACATACTCAACACAAAGAAACAAAGAAATAGTTTTAGTTTATAGGCCTGTAGCTCTAATTGGTAGAGCGACGGTCTCCAAAACCGTGTGTTGTAGGTTCGAGTCCTACCAGGCCTGTAGAAGGTAATAACAATGTTCGGAAAGATCCAGAATTTCTTATCAGAAGTCGTTGTGGAGCTCAAGAAGGTTAACTGGCCGACGCGCGCGGAACTTTATGATGCGACATGGATCGTCATCGGCACGACATTTTTTCTGGGGCTTTTCATCGGGGCTGTTGATTTTGGACTTTCACGACTATTGGGGTTAATAATCCGATAATACTATGAAGTGGTACGTCGTCCATACTCAAACTGGTTGTGAAGAGCGCGCCAAGGTCGGTCTTGAAAAGCGCATGGCGACAACTGAGCTTAAGAAGTATATCGGGGAAGTCGTTGTCCCTACAGAGCAGATTTCAGAAGTTCGTCGAGGAAAGAAATGTATTTCGACGCGTAAATTTTTCCCCGGATATCTATTGATCAAGATGGAGATGAATAATGAGAGCTGGTATTTAGTTAAAACAACTCCCGGGATCGCAGGATTTATTGGGGCAGGCCACAAACCGGCACCGCTGTCTGACAAGGAAGTCGACAATATCTTGAAAAAGACAGAAGAAACAGGTGCCAAGCCAAGCCCAAAAACGGTTTATGAAGTGGGAGAAGCAATTCAGATCACTGAAGGACCGTTCGCAAATTTCAACGGAACTGTTATGGAGATCCATCCAGACAGAGGAAAACTTAAGGTAAGCGTCTCGATCTTTGGGCGCTCAACACTCGTAGAACTAGAATACTGGCAAGTCGAGAAGGTCTAATATGGCAAAAGAAGTCGTCGCGCAAATTAAGCTGTATGTTCCCGCAGGGCAAGCGAATCCTGCGCCACCCGTTGGTCCCGCTCTAGGTCAGCATGGGATCAATATTATGATGTTCTGTAAGCAGTTTAACGAGAAGACCAAGGGCAAGGAAGGCCTTATTCTTCCGGCGATTATTAAGGTTTACAAGGACAAATCTTTTGATTTCATCATCAAGAGTCCGCCAAGTTCCGTTTTGATCAAGAAAGCAGCGAATTTAGCTAAGGCGTCAGGGCAAGCGGGAAAAGAGAAGATCGGTACCGTGACCATGAAGCAGATCGAAGAGATTGTTAAATTAAAGATGGAAGATTTAAATACCGCTGATACTCAAAAAGCGATTGAGACGATTAAGGGGACAGCCCGCAGCATGGGCATTGAGGTGACAGGATAATGGCTAAAGTATCAAAACGCATGAAGCAAGGCTATGAAAAGCTTGATACCAAGAAGCAATATTCGCTTCAAGAAGGCATTGCTACTATTTCCGCTTTTCCAAAGACAAAGTTTGACGAAACCGTTGAATTGCATTTTCATTTAAATATTGATCTTAAAGCGACTGACCAAGCGATTCGCGGTACTGTTCTTTTACCGCATGGACTTGGAAAGAAAGTGCGTGTTATCGCGTTCTGTAAAGGTGAGCAAGCGATGAAGGCGAAAGAAATGGGCGCGGAACATGTCGGTGCTGAAGACCTGATCGAGAAAGTAATGAACGGATTTATGGATTTTGATTGCGTTATTGCAACTCCCGATATTATGCGTGACTTAAGTAAGCTCGGACGCGTTTTAGGTCCTAAGGGTCTGATGCCTTCGCCTAAAGCTGGAACAGTTACAAACGATATTGAGAAAGCGATCAAAGAGGTTAAGGCGGGGCGTGTTGAATTCAAAGCAGATAAACAAGGCGGGATCCATGTGGGTATCGGCAAGAGATCCTTTGCTGAAGATAAGATTGAGGCGAACGCTCGCCAAGTTATTGATGCGATTCAGCATGCTAAGCCAGCATCAGTTAAGGTAGATTTTATTAAGAGC
>CAZAOD010000021.1:0-14957 GCA_964486675.1 uncultured Planctomycetales bacterium
CGAATCATTATATCGTAATATTACGATATAATAATTTATGAAATTAGAATAGCGAAGGTGAAAATTTATGTTTGTCCAAAAGGCCCATAATTATTTCTTAGGTAAAGAAGGATATCAAAAGCTAAATTGTTGCCAGGCGGTCTTAAGCGCGTTTAACGTTCAGGGACGTATTCCTATTAAAGAAATTTACGATGCGAAGAGTCATGGCGGTGGAAAAGCGCCTGAGGGCCGATGCGGGGCCCTTCATGCTGCTCATCTTATTCTCAAAGAGCGTCCAGAAAAGATTAAAGAATGCGAGGCGGCTTTATCGTTGGAAGCCGGGGCTATCACATGCAAGGAAATACGTCATTTGCGTAAATTAAGTTGTGTGGGATGCGTCGAAACAGTGGCCTTGTGCCTTCAAAAAACCCAAGAATGATGTTTTGTGGTAAAATATCATTCTCCCAAGGAGGAATCATGGATTATCAGAAAGAGAGCGATATTCTTAAGGCCTTGGCCCATCCTATGCGTTTGCGGATGGTGGAGGGCCTGATCAAGAATCATTGCAATGTCACAAAGATCGTTGAAAAGACAGGGTTGCCACAATCCACGATCTCACAGCATTTGGGTATCTTAAAAAAAGCAGGTATTTTGACGCCAGAAAAGAAAGGCGTTGAAACCTGTTATCACGTCACACACGATAAGGTCAAGAAAATCATTCATATGTTGAACGCTTAGATAGAGAGGAGAATCATGCTTAAGAGGATCGTAACGTTCGGTATTGATCGCCCAAAGGTTATTTTATGGATGACACTTCTTGTCGTCGTCGCGTCTTTACTATCGTATCCGCGCATCAAGGTTGACACAGACCCAGAGAACATGTTGCCTGACACAGCCTCAGCAAGGGTTTTTCATTGGGAAGTAAAGCGAGAGTTCGCTGTCTACGACATGGTTGTCGTTGGAGTTATTAACAAAAAAGATCCGGAAGGCGTATTTAACGTTGAAACGTTGACGAAGATCTACCGGATCACCGAAGAGATAAAAAATATTCCTGGCGTCATTTCCTCAGAGATTTATTCGCTCTCAACAAAGGACAACATCGAACAGGGCGGCATTGGGGAGGTGAAGTTTGATTGGCTGATGGCTCAACCGCCTGCGAGCCGTGAAGAAGCCTTAGCGATCCGCGCCCAGGCCCAAGACCATCCTATGCTTTATGGTAGCGTTGTTTCTGAGGATGGGCAAGCGCTGTGCTTGTATATTCCTGTCGAGCGAAAAGACCTTAGCTATCTCGTAGTCCAGGATATTAAGAAGATCGTCGCTCGTTATCCGGGAGATGAAGAATTTCATTTTACGGGTTTGCCTATCGCCAATGATCAGTTTGGCGTTGAGATGTTCAAGCAGATGGCGGTATCAGCTCCGTTGGCTGGCTTAGCGATATTTTTGTTGATGTGGTTCTTTTTCAAGTCGCTTGTTTTGATCGTGGCACCCATGATTGTGGCGATCGCGACCGTGGTTATCACCATGGGATTGTTGATCGGTTTTGGTTTTCCGGTCCACATTATGAGTTCAATGATCCCTATTTTCTTGATGCCGATCGCGGTTTTGGATTGTGTCCATATTCTTAGTGATTTTTCTGAGAAATATCGCGTTTTTCATGATCAAAAAAAGACGATCACAGTTGTCATGAATGAATTATTTTCACCGATGTTGTATACGACACTTACGACCTTCGCGGGGTTCTTTTCTCTTTCGTTCTCGGCGATCCCGCCTGTTCAGGTCTTTGGGATCGCGGTCGCTGTGGGGGTCGCGATCGCGTGGGTCTTGACGATGACATTTATCCCAGCGTATATCATGCTGATGGATCCCAAGAAGTTTTCGGGATTTCGCAAGACAGGTGATGAGGAAAAAAGCCCTTATCTGGATAGGATATTAAGCGCCGTTCAGTTTTTAGTGTCCCGTCACGCGAAAAAGATCCTTGCGGCAACGATCATCCTTGTCGCTGTCGCCATTTATGGCATCACGCGTATCCAGGTCAACGATAACCCCGTGCGCTGGTTCACGCCAACGCACTCTTTGCGTATCGCGGATCGCGTCTTGAATGATCATTTTGCCGGGACATATGAAGCGTATCTGGTGCTGGAAGCTGCGGATAAGTCAGAGGAGATCTTTATTCAGCCGCAGGTCATGCGTTATGTGGAAAACTTGCAGGAAGCCTTGCTATCGACAGGGCTCGTCGGCAAAACGACATCATTGGTTGATGTTACCAAGAAGATCTATTATGAGCTTTTAGGAGGGGATAAGGTTAACAATGTCATTCCGCCGACCAAAGAGGCTGTGGCTCAATGTTTGATCTCTTTTGAGAATTCCCACAAGCCGGATGATCTTTGGCACATGACAACTCCGGATTATTCCAAAGTAAATATCTGGCTCCAGCTTAAAAGCGGGGATAATAAATACATGGCCAAGGTAGTTAAGTTTGTTGATCAGTATATGCAAGATCATCCTGCGCCGCAAGCAATGACCGCGCGCTGGGCAGGGCTCACATATATTAATGTGGTCTGGCAGAACAACATGGTCGTTGGCATGCTCAATAATTTCTTAGGAAGCTTTATCATTGTGCTTTTCATGATGCTTTTCTTGTTCCGTTCACCGGTCAAGGCCCTGATCTCTATGATCCCTTTATCAGTGACGATCCTTTTTATTTACAGTCTTCTTGGTTTTTTTGGCAAAGATTACGATATGCCCGTTGCTGTTCTTTCAGCGCTGACATTAGGACTGTCTGTTGATTTCGCGATCCATTACATCCAGCGGATCAGCGAGATCAACCATCACGCAAAAGACTGGAAAAAAGCCGCAACTGAAATGTTCACAGGTCCTGGACGGGCGATCATCCGTAATGCGTTGGTCGTTGCGATCGGCTTTTTACCGCTTTTAGCGGCGCCATTAGTGCCCTACAAGACCGTAGGGTTTTTTATGTTCACGATCATGGCTTTTTCAAGTATCGCGACCCTTTTTATTTTGCCTGCGATCGTTTACTTTAAGCCTCAGTGGGTTCTGGATGAAGACAAAAAAACTGTTAGCTGCCATTGCGGAAGCTGCATGCTAGTCGCGCTGTTCGTCGCTTTAGCGGTTGCTTACGTGCTGTTAGGCTATACGCCGTTGGGATGGAAAACAACGACATGGATCAGTATTTTGGTGATCGTGGGGTTGGCAGCGCTTTGTCATATCGCGTCAAAACGCAGCATATGTTTAAATGAAAGAGGTGAAAAATGAAATTATACGGACTGCTTCTTTTTTTATTTTTTGTAGGGACCACTCCTGCCTGGGCTCAGACAGCAGATGAGATCGTTAACAAAGCCAATCTTGCCTCGTATTACGCGGGGAAAAGCGGTCAATCAGATGTCGTAATGACGATCACGGATGCGCAAGGCCGACAGAGGACAAGGGAGTTTCGTATCTTGCGTCTGAACGTTAAAGAGGGTGGAGAACAGAAATTTTATGTGTATTTTCGCCGTCCGACAGATGTTGCCCGCATGGTCTATATGGTCTGGAAAAATATAGGCAAAGATGACGACCGCTGGCTTTACTTGCCGGCTTTGGACCTTGTCAAGCGAGTTGCCGCGACGGATAAGCGTTCAAGTTTTGCGGGTTCCCATTTTGTTTACGAGGATGTGTCCGGCCGCGGGGTTGACGCGGATATCCATGAGTTGATCGGTGAAGAGGGAGGTCTTTTTAAGATAAAGAATGCGCCTAAGGAAACAAAAGGTGTTGAATTTGCTTATTATTTTGTTTGGATCGACAAAACAAATTTCTTGCCGATGAAAGCGGAATATTATAATGCTTCCGGTAAGCTTTTGCGCACTGTGGAAGCATTGGAGATCAAAGATGTTCAAGGCTATCCTACGGCGGTTAAGTCCCAGGCGACGGATGTCGAACGCAAAGGCAGCACGATCATTGATTTTACGAATGTTGTTTATGACGTAGGCATCGAGGATGGTATTTTTACTGAGCGGTATCTTCGCCAGCCACCGACACAATGGGTCCAGTGATATGAAAAGAATATTTTTCTTTTTGCTTTTTTTGTTCTTATGCCCATCGGTTGCCTTGGCATCATTTTCCGGATTGCATGGTTTTGTGGAAAATGATATCGGTATTAAGTTGAGCAACGATACCACAAAGCGTGATAATTACAACATGCTGGAACAGAGATTCCAGCTAAAAACAACGTATTACGCTCAAGGCGCGAATTATTGGGCTGAAAAAGGTGCTGTCGTTAATTTTCGTGGGGATTTTACCGTTGATGAATATTACAGCGGAAAGACGGATTTTGATCTTCGCGAGATGAGCCTTTCCATGAGCCCATTCTCAAAGATGGATATTAAGCTTGGGCGACAGGTTCTGACATGGGGAACAGGAGATTATCTTTTTATCAATGACCAATTCCCAAAAGACTATGAGTCTTTTTTTATTGGACGCGACGATGAGTATTTGAAGAAGCCATCGGATGCTATTAAGACATCTTTTTATCCAAAGCTTGCTAATGTTGATCTTGTTATCATTCCTTATTTTACCCCCAACACGATCGCCACAGGCGACCGTCTGTCTTTTTTTGACAGCTTCCAGGGCGGTATCGCGGGAACGAATTCGGATCGGCATATTGTGAGCCCGCCTTTTCAGATGTCGAACAATGAATACGCTTTAAGGATGTACCGCAGTTTTGGCAGTAATGAAGCCGCGTTCTATTATTTTCACGGGTTCGACAAGAACCCCCGCAGCTATAAGGATGAGGCAAATAGAGAGCTTTATTATTCACCCGTGGATGTTTATGGCGCAAGCTTGCAAGGACCTTTTGCCAGGGGTATCGGCAACCTGGAGTTTGGCTATATTCGCTCCCGCGAAGATACCAATGGTTCAAATCGTACAGTTGAGAATTCCTGGCTTAAGCTGATGGCAGGATATAGTCGAGACTTGGGCAATGATCTTAAAATAGGTTTTCAATATTTAGTGGAAGAACGCCTCAATCAAGGCGCCTATGAAGACAATTTGATGCCTTCAGATTACCGCTGGGATGAATTCCGACACCTTCTAACCAACCGCATCACTAAGCTATTTAAGGGTCAAACGGTGAATGCCACCCTTTTTACTTTTTATTCTCCATCGGATAAGGATGGATATGTGCGGCCCTCGGTCAGCTACGATATCACAGACCAATGGAAGGTCACAGCGGGGATGAATTTGCCTTGGGGAGAGGATGATCGAACGGAATTCGGGCAGATGAAGCGCAATAAAAATGTTTACTTGAGGGTTAAATATAGTTTTTAAAAGGAGGATGGCATGGTCGAAAGATATCTACGTGGCATTGCGGGCATTTTTGTTCTTGTGAGCGTTGCGCTGGCAGTCTTTATTGATGGTCGATGGCTATGGCTGACAGCCTTTGTCGGCATTAATCTTTTGCAATCCGCGTTCACGAATTGGTGTCTGATGATGACGATATTAAGAAAGATCGGGATCCGGTAAGCCTAAACAGCTGTCCTTTGAATAGTGCTAATTTTTAGGAGCGTTGTGATAAAGAATCTAAAAACGGTTAGCAGGATCATATCCGAGCGCGTTGATTACACCTTTCTTTTTTTATGCTCTTATGTTTTCTTGATCAATATTCCTTACTTTAGTTCTTCTTTTTTTCCCCGACATGATTCCCTGGCGGGCTTTGAAATTTTTTATTATTTCTATAATGAATTTTTTCTTACTGGAAGAATTTGTCAGTGGATTCCGAATGAAATGTACGGTTTTCCTGCCGGTCCCTACCAGATTGTTCTTTTTACTCCAGGAAGTTATTTGTTATTTTTTTTGGGAAAGATGATGGGGGTTCAGGATGTTTTTTTTGTTTTTAAGTTATCAATGTTGTTTGATCAATTGGTGTTTCTTAGTGGGTTGTATTTTGTGTCAAGATCACTTTTTAAATATTGGCCATCTATTTTGCTGGTATGCATCTCAGCTTTTTGTAGCTTTGAGTGGACGTATCAGTTGTGGTGGAATTTCCGTCTATACTATTTGTTCCCTTGGGTTTTTTATTTTTTGATACTTTTCTTCCGGGATCGTCAGCTTATTTTTGTTTGGTTGGCAGGGATCATGGGTGTTTTATGGATTTTGGGGAGTTGGTATTTTGTTTTTTTCTGGATTTTCTTATTTTTTGTTTTTTTTACGACGTTGTTAGTCCAAGAAAGAAAATTTCCAAGAATTCTTTGGTTCATTTGTAAGAGAGAAATATTAATTGCAATAATTTTTATTTTCTTTTCAGGGGTAATCTTGTTTTTTGCCAAGACCTCCTTCGAGCACCTCGTTTTTCTTAACAGGCCAGAGGGAAGCGCTAACTCAATGAAGACTTTCTTATCCTATGGAGGAACAGCAGACTTTTCTTCGGTTGTGTCATGGTTTTTTCTAGGGTGGCCGTTACATCCGATTACTCACTATTCAACCGTTCAAGACAATACGGCGTATTTAGGGTTAGCGACTATTTTTTTCTTTGTTTGGGCGTTGATCTTCGTTAGGAATAAATATTTTCTGGCTTTGCTGTTTGGGGGAGCGTTCGCAGTGCTTCTGTCCTTTGGAGGATTCTTCGCAAAGATATTTTATTATTTCCCTGGAATGAAATATTTTCGCCATGTCGCCTTAGTCTATTCTTTTATAAAAATATTGATTTGCATCGGGGCTGGATTTGGGCTCTCTGACCTTATTAAAAGTTCTTTTTGGCCAAGAATCAAGAAAGGTCTAGTGACCGCATTGATTTGTGTTGTCTTGATCGCAAGCAGTTCTTTAGCGCGGGAAGCCCTTTTTGTAGAAGAAATCGGAAATTCTGTCGTCTTTAGGCTTAGCCTTTACAATCTTGCCTTTTGTGTTTGGTTAGGGATTTGGTTGATTCTCTGCTTTCTTTCATCCGCAAAAGAAGAATTAATTTCCTCAGGATTTTTACAGAGGTCTTTTTTTGTTTTGTTGGCCATTTCCCTTGCTGCTGAAGGCTTGTTTTTTCAGAAAGATCTTTTTGGTAAAGTTCCCGCCTTGTCTCTGCAAGGAAAAAAGGTCATTACGCAGGTCGTTCAAGTTGAGAATCCAATATTTACGGAAAAGCGGGTTTCAGGTCCAATCTCTGACCGCCAAAAGCTTATCTTTTTTCTTGAAAAAGAGATCAAAATTCCTCCAACTGCAAAATATGATACTGTGCTAAGCTTTGCGCTAATGGACCGTTGCGAGACGGGTCGTTCTTTTGGTTTAATGACTGGTAACGTCCAAACCTTCCTTAAGAATAAAACTTTAGATCTCCAAAGCCAAAAGATTATATTAGGGTGTAGCGCCCCTAAGCTTTCTCTTTTAAAAACAAAACCACCGATTGTATATAAAGGCAAGAACGATTGCTTGAGTGCGAAGGGTGAAGTTTTTATAGACAAGTTTTCAAGCAATGAAGTGTTAGGCGAGATTGATGTGCGAGAGCCAAAAGGAGCTTGGCTTTTCTATTCAGACGCTTATCATCCTGGTTGGCGCGCATATTTAGACAACGTGCGCATACCGATCTACAAAGCGCACACAGCTTTTAAGGCAGTTTTTGTTCCGCCAGGAAGACATGAGGTACGTTTTTTGTTCTTTCATGGGACAACAACGATTTTAAGTTACGTTGTGGCGATTGTGGGTGCATTAGCAGGGGTAGGATTTTTAATATTAATTTTGGCAATTATTTTTCGTTTTAGGCTCGGAAAGTAAAATGATCAACTCCATAGCTATTCAGAAAAAGTTATATCGGCAGGCTATCCCAGAAAAGGCGAAGATTCTGCGGCGATTCTTCAAAACAGGCCCAGGTGAATATGGGGAAGGCGATATTTTTATTGGTGTCCAAGTACCCGTGATCCGCGAAGTCGCAAGAGAATTCCAAGATCTGTCATTGTCCCAAGCCACCCGTCTTTTAAGATCAAAGATCCACGAAGAGCGCTTGACCGCGCTTTTGATCTGCGTGATGAAATTCGCAAAAGGTGGCAAAGACGAGCGTGCGCGTATTTTTACACTTTACCTTAAAAATACGCGCTATATCAATAATTGGGACTTGGTTGACTTAAGCGCGGCTAAGATCGTTGGGGCTTTCCTCGCAGATAGGCCTAAGGATGTTCTTTATCGTTTAGCCCATTCAAGCTCGTTATGGGAAAGGCGGATTACGATCGTTTCCACATTCCATTTTATCAGACAAAATAAGTTTGCAGAAACGCTAAAGATCGCTGAAATTTTGCTTTATGATAAAGAGGACCTTATTCACAAAGCCGTAGGATGGATGTTGCGCGAGGTTGGCAAACGCGATCAAGCCTGCGAGGAGCGATTCCTTGCAAAGCATTATAAAAGGATGCCGCGCACGATGTTGCGTTACGCGATCGAGCGGTTTTCTGAATCGAAGCGTCAGGCGTATTTACAGGGAAAGGCCTAAGGATAAATTTACGCTGGCTGCTTGATGTTCTTTGAGAGGCGTATAAGTTAGGGGCTTAATTGATTTTAAAAAGATTTTGTGTATAATAAAATTTATGAAAAGAATTTATCGTGTTATGGAAGAGAAGAAGATCGGTGGTGTTTGCGCAGGCCTGGGAGAATATTTTGGGCTTGATCCGGTATTTTTTCGGATCGGTTTTGTTTTGATCACGCTTTTTCCTCCTGGATGTGGGGTCCTTATCTACTTGATCATGTGGTTCATTGTGCCTAAAAAAGCTATATAAAAAATATACATAATAAATATTTATATTTAGCTAGGGCGGCTTGAGAATGTTCTCAAGCCGCCCTTTTACTATCTAAGGTAGCGCTTTCCCAAAACGACAGACATCCTCTTTTATCAATAAAATTATATATTATACTTATTATGTCTTGGATAGACAGGGGAATAGGGCGCATATTTTATGAAACCGATAAATAGCCGAATAAAAAAGCGTATATTAAAGAGCCTGTCTTGGCTTATCGCAGGCGTGTTCTTGCTAACAACGGTCTTTCCTTCTCAGGCCTTAGCCCAAGGGCTTTTAGGCTTGCCAGCCCCTGGAACACCTGTTTTGTTAAGCGACAGTTTTATGCCTGCGATGCTTCGCGGGATCAGGGCCTATCCCGATAACCCTTTTCAATTCGATTTTATCGTGGATGTGGGAGATTCGGGCCTGAAAGGCGAGGCCTTTAATGCTGAGAGCCAAAAGCTCATCCGCTACTTTCTCGCTTCTCTGACCGTTCCTGAGGATGATTTGTGGGTCAATCTCTCACCTTATGAAGAAGAGCGTATCGTTCCGGATTCTTTGGGCGTGACAGAAATGGGCAGAGACATGTTGGCACAGGACTATCTTCTTAAGCAGATAACCGCCTCTTTGACCAATCCCGAATCCGGACCAGGTAAACAATTTTGGGATAAGGTTTATAAAAAAGCTTACGAAATATACGGAACAACCAATATCCCTGTGGACACATTTAATAAGGTTTGGATCATGCCATCTAAAGCGGTCGTTTATGAAGATGGGGATAAGGCATTTATTGTAGAGAGTCGGCTGAAGGTCATGCTGGAGCAAGACTATGTTGCGGAACAAAATAGTCGGGGATCGATGCTTGGTGTTCGTGATTCGAAAACCCAACAACGAACAACGAATAATGTTTTACTAAATACTAACGACCAAATACTAACGACTAAAAACTCCCTAACTTCCTCCATCGTTCGTGAAGTCTTCATTCCTATCCTAGAAAATGAAGTCAACGAAGGTAAGAATTTTGCTAAATTAAGACAAATTTACGGATCGCTTATTCTTGCGTATTGGTTTAAAAGCAATCTTAAAAACGCTATTTTAAATAAAGTTTATTCTGATCAAGATAAGGTGAGAGGCATCGATCTTTCCGGCAAAGATACAACTGATAAAGTTTACGCCCAGTATTTGGAGGCCTTTAAAGCAGGTGTTTGCAACATGATGAAGGTCGAATTTGATCCTTATACCAAGAAGGCTATTCCGCGAAAATACTTCGCAGGGGGTGTTGTTGGTAAATTTGCACCGGGAGAAGTTCAGATTGTGCGTAAGGGTACGATGGAGGGTCGTGAAGGAAGCAGCTCGATCATCCGTCAGCTGAAAACAGCCACCATTATCTTGATGACCGTGGCTTTAAATTTACTGAATACGGGAAATCTTTCTGCTCAGGATCAGAATAAGAATTTGCCATCGAGTTCTTATCGGACACCTTCGTCGGAGGAAAAAGTAAGCGGAAACCTTTTTTATGAAAATGATAGCTATGGAAAGCAAACTGCCAAGATGGGCGTTGTCCAGGGTAGTTTGTGGAAAAGCGTCAAAGAAGTTGCGTGGCAGCGGGCCGCATTGTCCTTGACGAACAGAGAAACCTCCGAGTTGTTGCGAATTTTATTAGAAGAGAATCCTAATCTGGAAGATCCTGATCGTATTCGCTCTGGGCAAACATTTGATATGCACGATGTCGTCAATGCGATAGAAGTCAAATACCATCTAGACCACGCGAAGCTTGTTTATGGGCAGAAAATCAAGAATGGAGATAAAGATGTTGAGATTTTCTTCCTTGATTCTTTAGGCAATAAACCTAATAAGTATGCTGATTCGTACCATGGCATTAATTTTGACGATAAGATCGTGGTGTTTTCTTTTGCGATCGCGCAGTGGGCCGAAGAAGCAGGAAAAGGGTATAGCAGCGAGGGCCGGGAAGATCTTTTTACTCGGTATCTGAAGGATGTTGTTCGACATGAAGTCCTTCACGCTTTTCTTTATCCTAAGATCGATCAAGGGCTTTATAAAAGTTCGGTGATGGGAAGCCTTTTCCAGAAGCATTCTATTTCTTCAGACCAATATTATCGGGTTACAGAAGAGCTTGCGGTGTATCTTGGGCAGATCGCTAAGACAGAGGACCCAAGGCTTACCTTAGCTGATTTCATCTGGAAAATGAGCCAGCCGATCAAGTTAGGCGATATTTATGCCCCCGTTAGAATGATTATCTTAGAAGAGATGTTCCAGAAATTGGGCAGAAGTGATTGGCGAGAAGTTTTAAGTTCAGGGTATCGTAGTGAACAGGAGTTTTTAGGCAGTTTAGGCATTACGGATGAAGCATTTAACCAGGCGGCCAAAGAATTATTTCAAGAGTATTTTGGCCTTATGCCGGAATTTAATTTAGAAATTCCTCAAGAGGTCATTGATAATTATCGAAACAAATACCAGAAAGGAGATCATGGCAGTGCATCATCGAGCGCGCTGTCCGACCACAATTTGAGCGCGCGATCTTTTCCCGCTGAAGAAAAGGTTTTGAGAGATGAAACATATTTTCGAAATATTATTCATGGAGACCAAGAATTCATCAAGACACTGTCAGGGATCTATTTTGATCCAAAAATAACAGCTCGGGAGCGATGGGATTTGCGGGAGGCTCTATTGGTTGAGGGTTTTACGTTTGAGCTGGATCCGGATATTGTCGATCAGGTAGCCTACCCGATAAATGGCGGGTTGGGGATCAAGGCTATTTACGATATGGAGACAGGGGTTCATGTTTTTTTCAGAGGAAGTCATGTAAAGGCGGCAAAACTTATCAACCCTTTTATTGCGCACACTCTAGGTTTTGAGTACCAGTTGGTAAAAGAAGCGGATGGCAGTTATGCATTGCAGGGCGCTCAATTCTCTTCCGGAGGGTTGACTGATTGGACTTTTGGCGGTGTTTATGCCAAGATCGTGACCGATGCCGAATTGACAAAAGAGATTCTTGATAAAAGTACTCAGTTCATGAACCAATATATTCATCTGGACAATACAATATATCAATATGATCTAAGCAGAGATTATCAAGAAAAGGTCAGTGGCTCTCCTCTTTCCTCCGCCTCGCCCTTGCAAGGATCTTCTCAAATGTCCGATGAAAGTAATCACACTAATTACCGCGATTATTATCGCTACGATGGCATTCTCAATCTTTTTGGGGTGGAGATCCAGAACGTTCAAGGAGAAAATCCATTAGGAAAGATCGTTGAGGATCTGGCGGCAAAGGCCAGAAGAACAAAAGTCCCAGCGAAAATCTTGGATGCCGGATGCGGCCTTGGGATGTCGCTGGTCAACATCAAATATTTGTATGGCAGCTTGATCGATGCCTATGGGATCGATAAAAAAGAATCTCGCTTTGAAGATATGGGCCCTCAAGCGCTTGAAGGGTTCTTGAGTGAATATGGGCCAGATGGTAAAGAAATGTACGAATTGATAGCCCCTAAGGTCAATTTTTTTAAAGGCCCTGAAAACGACATAACGACAAAAAAAATATACGATCAAAGCGGCCAGCCCGTCTATATGGATCTGATCACTTCTTTCTTTGTTTTGCAATATCTTTCTGATCCGCTTGCCGCATGGCTCAATCTTTTTCATCAACTAAACGATGGGGGAACCTTTGTCAGCCAGTTCTTGTTTTTTAACGATGCAGAGGGTCTGCGTAACGAGACAGAATATATTTTGATGTTTGAGCAGATGCAGAAAGCAGGGATCGATATTAATCTAAGAGTAAAAAATCTTATTGTTAATGGTGTTGAGACTGGAGAGCGACTCTTATTCGTTTCTGCAGTGCGTCGCGGCAATCAAGAGATCACCTTGAACATGAAACCGGGCACTGAAAGATCGATTACTTTACCAATCGACAATGGGCGAAGAAGTTATACTTTTAAGTCTGTCGGTTATGTTCCAACAGACGACAAGATGGTTTCTGTTAGGAATCTGCCAATCACGGCTAATGCGCAACGCGCAAGAATTTCTGATCAGGATTTATTGAACATGCGTTCAGCCTTGCAATGGTCAAGTTCAAATGAGAAGTGGGGTCCGATATATCAAGAAGTTAAAGGTGTTCAGGGTGCTTATGTTGGCACGGGGCAGGATTTTTCTTGGATCGCTAACGGTAAATTTAATGACGGTATTTTAGTTGATTTTAATCCTTTTGTAACAGAGGCGTTTTTGCCTATCAAAGCCGCTCTCATTTCTATGTCAGGAAACCGACAAGAGTATTTAAATCTTTTACAAGGATATTTGCCTCAAGAAGATATTCCCTCGGATTTCTCAGGCGTCGCGAACAGCAATGCGCGCAAAAAAGAGATCTGGCAGAGAATGATCGAGGTGATGCCTGACCTTGAGATCAATGAGAAAGCGAGGGTCTTTTGGGATGAGGTTTTTCAGAATAAAAGCGGAGCATTAAATTGGTCGGTTGTCATTAAAAAAGCCATAGAAGAATCCCAAGATGTTTTTAGCTGGTTGGGAAGTGAGGAAAGTTTTTTAAAAATAAAAAACATGATCCAGGCAGGCAAGATCCACTTTCTAACGCTCGATTGGTTTGGCGAGTCAAGCGAAGAAACGATAAGACAATTTTTACAAAAAGCGCAAGTTTCAGGACAATCCTCCGTGGTCCATATCTCAAATATCCTTGAGTGGGTTGCCTATAGCCGCATGACGCAAGAAGAGAAGCGAAATAAGCTCAGTCTTTTTATGAAAAATATTAAAGCATTTTACCCTGCAGAAGATTATATGCTGATCAACGCGACCTTCGATTCTCTTTTTCCTGTCCAACCTGCAGATGGAACAAGAATGGTTATTCTGTCTCAGAGCGGAAAGAAGCATTACGCCGCCAATGATGTCTCTGCAGCTATTTCATCGGAACTCAGCAATCTTGAAGAATATCTTGTCAGGCAAGGGAATTCTCAGGAGGCGGTCGCAAAGGCCGTTTCGATCCTGCAGGAATATGAACAGATCTATGTAGATGCTGGAACAGGCCAAGGACGGCTTCCCTTGGCTGTCGCTGGTCAAAATAGCGATATAGGTGTTATTGGTTTTGATTCTTTCGAAGAGCCAGGGTATGATTACCGAAAGCTCTGGGATCAAGGAGAGTTAGATGGTCTGAAAGAAAAAAGAGAGAACCTTGTGATCCTCAAAGGAGAGTTTGTCGATCTTCTTTATCATATTCCAGAGGGTACGATCGACCATTTATCCGTGATCAACCCCTCGCCTCAGGTGGCAAACTTTTTTGAGAAATGGCATGATAGTGGCAATTTAAGAAAAAAAATGAAGCCAGGTGGCAATGTTTATTACGCTTCGGCCGAGGTTGATCAGGCGTATTTTAAAGGGTTGAGCGGGTTTAAAAAGGTCAGCCAGCGCAATATTTTAGGCGTTGCCATTGACAGTGGGGTTGTTGATTATGGTATCGGAGACCTGCATGTTTTCTCTTCTTCCTCAAGCATTCCCGCCGAATTAAAAGATTTAGCTCGATCGGTCATCCAGAAATACGACCCTCGCCACCCTAATCAATGCGCTTTGGCCACCAACGAGATCATGGGGATTTGGGAAAACAGCAGTCATTTGCGTCTAAATTATGGTTTTGAGCCAAAGACGATATACATTCCACCCAATGCAGGAAGAATTCGTGAAGAAGAGCTAGGCATTACTCATGAGATTATTGAGATCGATGGGGCTTATGTTATTGATACACAGCTTTTGCAGTTTAAGAGCAGGAGTAAGCTGGACTTGTCAGAAAATTTCTTTTGGAAAGGCATTTTCACGATCGAAGAATATTATGAGAATGTTCCAGCTTTTCGCAATTTTATCATTACAGAGTCTGAGCGTATTAGGGTTTCCCGTCCAACCGCGGAAAATATTATCTTAGCCCTTGATCTTCACGATCCTGAAAAGAACAAAGCAAGGATATATCAGGAAATCCAGAATGTTATACAGCAGAAGAAGCAGTTTATTCCGATATTGCACGCACTTTATTTTAATGATCGCATTTCCCGGTCAACGCGTGATCTAATAGAGGATATTCTTCTTGAGAACGGAAGGGCATTGGAGCTTAATGATAAAACTATCGAAAAGATCGCTTTTTTGGATAAGGATGGAATTTGGAAATTCAAGGCGGTTGTTGATACAACAAGCAACAGCAACATCGTTGTCTTCTTTAGCGAGCGCTAT
>CAZAOD010000021.1:14967-26386 GCA_964486675.1 uncultured Planctomycetales bacterium
ATCAAGAGCCCAACGGCAATATGATGGAACATTTTAAAGCGGCTCAAGGGATCAACGAAAATATCACAAGAACCTTGGGGCTAAAATATCAAGCGCAGAAGGGACCAGATGGAAAGCTTGTTGTCAGAGCCGCGGATTTTTTCTCAAGCAGTCTTGAGATGTGGGTGTTCCCCGGCAACACATTGACGAGTGATGTCGTTCAAGGGGCATATCGTGCCCTTCAACAGCGCATTAAAGTAAATATTCAGCTTGCCGGCGATGGCGTTTATACGGTTTCTCAGCCGCTTTTAAATAAGCTCGCGGCTGGAGAAAAAGTATTCTTCAGGAAGGCAGGTGAGCAGTTAGAGCTCTTTAACGCTGACGGGAGTCCAGTATCGTCAGCTGTATCTCAAGGCGAAATAAAGGAGCAGTGGGATGCGATTTCTCAAAAGATTCAAAATGGGCTTATTTCTGGCATGGGTGCAAGAGAAGCTTTGACTTTTATCAAAACAACAAAGGAATGGCTTGAAAAATATCGTGATTTTATACCAGTTAATGATGCGGCTGATAAACTGAGAATTACATCGAGTGTTGAGCGGATGGACCGCCTTAGGCCAGGCATTGAAGTAGATGTTGCGTTGCAGGCTATCGCACAAGAACATGGTCGATCATTTTTTGATGTTGAAGGTTGGCTTGCAAAAAATTATTCAGCCATGAAAGAGGCTTACGGGACAGTAACCACTTCAGAGAATTTGTATAAGATGATTTTTGAGAGCGACGGGAAAATAATCGGTTCTCAGGCGCAAAGAATATTCGTGAATCCCGGCGGAGAGGGGCAGATGGCGCGTGTTCGTCTTTTGAATGGTTTTGGTGGTATTAATTTGATTTTTGCAAAAAAGACATTCGAAGACAGCGGAATCGTGATTGATCGATCGGCAGGTGAAGCGACGATCACACAAGATGTCCCGCTTTGGCACTTAACCATTGAGTCTAAGAAGGCTGTTTGGGATGTGATCCAGAATTACTTAGAGTTTAAGAATGAAGAGTTCTCAAGCAGAAAGAAACAGGCTTTGGCTTGGGCTTTAGGGTATGATTCTTATTCTGATCTTGTTGATTCTCTTAAGGATGTTAGGACTGGATATGAACAAGCTCAAGTGAAGCCAAGCGAAGTCGGCGGTATCGATCTGAACCCTACTCATTTCGACCTTGAACGGCAGGGAAGCGCAAGCCCTATACAATTTGACCTTAAGAATTTTGAGAATATTGAGATCGATGGGCTCTATCCCGTTATTATCAATATCGCGCCTGTTACGAATCTCCCGCTTTTGCTCGGTGTTCGCCAAGAAAGCCAACCACAGTTGAGCCTTGCTCGATAACTTTCTTGACATCCAAGGATATTCCTATATAATAATCATTCCGAAGTAGCTCCCACACCAATTGTGGGAAAAAATTTATTAGTCTATCCCGATTCGACTGCTAGGCCGCAGCCTCATCGGGATAAATTCGCACGGACAACTTGACGCTCCCTTTGGTCGCGTAAGTTGTGTGCTCACGCAAAGGAGGCTGTTTATGAAAAAATATAAATGCACAGTTTGCGGCTACGTTTATGACCCACAAAAGGGTGACCCTGATGGCGGTATCGCTGCGGGGACTGCTTTCGAGGCGATCCCTGATACTTGGGTTTGCCCTGAGTGCGGGGTGTCAAAGGCGGATTTTGAAGCGATAGAGTAAAATGGATATATAGAAGCATCAAATACTAATTTCGAAATTCTAAATAAATTCAAATCGTTAATGACCAAAATTCAAAAGAACTACATGTTTTTTGAGTCGATTATTTGAAACATTTGAATTTGGGGTTTTGAGCTTGTTTAGGATTTCGTATTTTGGATTTAGGATTTTTAAAACATGCACAAAATTTCTCCCGATATTTTCTGGACTGGCTATATTGATTGGGACCTGCGCAACTTTCACGGTTATGACACGCCCTCTGGATCCACATATAATGCTTATCTGATCCTTGATGAAAAACCAACCCTGATCGATACGGTTAAGCATTATGGCTTTGAAGAGATGGTTGCGCGCATCAAAGAAGTGATCGATCCTGCCAAAATCCAGTATATTATTTCTAACCATACTGAAATGGACCATTCCGGATCCATTGACAGCCTGCTAAAGCTTTGCCCTCAAGCGCAAGTTGTTTGCTCGCCTAAGGGATATGAGGGGCTAAGGAAACATTTCTTGCCTAGTGGTACGCGAAGCGAAAAAGATTGGAATTTTAAAGTTGTCAACACCGGTGATGAGCTCAATATCGGTAAGCGTACATTGAAATTCTTGCTCATGCCGATGGTCCATTGGCCGGACTCCATGGCAACGTATTCGCCGCAGGACAAGATCCTTTTTCCTAATGACGCCTTTGGCCAGCATCGCGCATCGGTCGAGCGTTATGCGGATGAGGCTGGCGCGGATGTCATTTTTGAGGATGCGGCCAAGTATTACGCGAATATCGTGATGCCATATGGAAACCAAGTGCTTAAGGCTTTAGAAGCGCTCAAGCCGATGGTGATCGACATGATCTGCCCTTCGCACGGATTGATCTGGAGGCGGAAAGAAGATATCGCTAAGATCGTCCATTTGTACGAGAAATGGGCTAATTACCAGGCGGATAAAAAAGTGTTGATCGTTTATGACACGATGTGGAATTCGACCAAGCAAATGGCAGAGAAGCTTCAAGAAATTTTTGATAGAGAAGGGATCTTTGTTAAGCTTGTTAGCTTACAGGCGGGGCATATGTCGGATATCGTGACAGATATTTTAACATCAAAGCTTGTTATCTTTGGAACGCCGATCTTGAATAATCGCATGCTTCCAACAATGGCTGGGTTGTTGATGTACTTAAAAGGCCTGAAATGTAGAAATAAATATGCGATGACTTTTGGTTCTTATGGGTGGTCGACGGTTGGTTTTAAAGAATTGGAAACATCTATTCAGGATGCTGGCTTTGAACTTGTCGGCCCAGGAAAATATGTTCAGTTTATTCCAAGCGCAAGTGATCTAGAGGGCCTCGCTTACGCAGTAACTACTGCCAAGACATTGATCGGATAATAGAGACATGCGGATCGATAAAGAAATTATCAATTTCTTTGAAAGCCAAGATAGTGTTATCGTCTCAACCCTGGATGAGAAAGGGTGTATCCATTGTTCGATCAAGGGGATCATCAGCGCTGAGAGCCCAGATAATCTTTTCTTGATCGACCTCTATCTTTATCGGACATTTCGCAATCTCAAGCGTAACCCCATGATCAGCATTACGGCATTTGACGACCATTTGTTCAAAGGGTACACGCTTCAAGGGCAAGCCGAGATCATTACCCGTGACCAGCTGCATGAAAAGATCTTTGAAGAGTGGGAGAAAAGGGTCGTTCATCGTATCTCCAAGCGTATCGCGCGCAGTGTTCAGGCAGGGTTTAAATCCAGAAAACACCATGAAGCCCATCTTCCTTTACATCCAAAATATTTGATCAAGGTCAATGTTGAGAACGTCGTTGATCTTGCTCCGCCTCATGTGGAGACTGTGAAGGAAAAACAATGAAGCGATCTGAGCAAATTTTACGTCAGCACAAAGTTAAGGTCACGCCGCAACGGCTGGCGGTAAATGGTGTTTTCAATAATGGCAGCTGCCATTTGAGCGCTGAAGAGATCTTCCAGAAAGTGAAGGCGCAGGTTCCCGCGATCTCTTTGGGAACGATTTACGCGATCTTGGAGAATTTCACAAGCAAACATTTGCTCAATGAGATCAAGATCGACTTTAGCCGATCGCTGTACGAGAGGACAGACGAAGATCATCATCACTTTTTATGCCGTCTATGTCAAAAGGTTTTAGATGTTGAGATGCCGCGATGCCCAGCGCTTGACCGTAAACGCGTGCAAGGCCATATTATTGAGAATTTTCAGGGGTATTTTTACGGAGTTTGCAAGGATTGTTCATCAAGAAAAGATAAGGCGTAATGAACGAGTATCGATTGAAATTCCTTGAACGTATCCAACGCACGGACACTGTGTGCAGCTTTCGTTTTTGTCCTTGTGAAAAGATCGATTTTGTCCCAGGACAGTTCGCGCAGGTCGTTTTTGATGAGCAGGATCGAAGCAATAAAGGGCTGAATAAATATTTATCATTCTCTTGTCGCCCGGGAAAAGAGTACGTGGAGTTGACCAAGCGTTTTTCAGGAAGTGATTTCTCGCGGCGGCTTTGGAGCCTTGCTAAGGGCGACGACGTTTTGCTGAAAGGCCCTATGGGAAATTGCACGTTAGACGATCAACACCATAATGTGGCTTTTTTGATCGGAGGCATTGGCATTACGCCTGTGATATCCATACTAGAGCATCTTGTTTTTCATCAGCTTTCGCGTGATGTGATCGTGCTTTATTCGAACTTGCTGGAAAGTGATATGCCTTTTCGATCGCAGCTGGAGGAGTGGGCGAGCTGTAATCCGAGTATCCGCGTTGTTCATACGATCGTCGATGAAAAGCCGCGTAACAGCAGTTATCGACAAGGGATGATCACATCAGAGATGATCTCTCGCGAGATCCCTGATCTAAAGGATCGGATTTTTCTTATTTCAGGGCCGCCGGCTATGGTCAGCGCGATGAGTCATATTTGTCGAACGCTTGGTTGCTTGCCGGGGAATGTGAAAGCAGAGAATTTTGTAGGGTATTAAAAAGGTTTTCAGGGTTCGTTGGGTTTGTTGAGGTTATTAGGTTGTAGAGCTATAGATAGCCTCAAGTTTAAACAACTCAAAGGACTCAATCAACACAACTAACACAATCAACTTAAATACGGAGGAAAAATGGCTGAGCTTAAAGGAACAAAGACAGAAAGAAATCTGATGGCGGCTTTTGCCGGTGAGTCCCAGGCAAGGAATAAATATACGTATTTTGCCAAGGCCGCTGAAAAAGAAGGATATTTGTACATTGGAAAGCTTTTTCGTGAAACAGCGGATAATGAAATGCAGCATGCCAAGGATGAGTTTAAATTCCTCGGGGGCATAGGGGATACGGTCGCTAATTTGAAGGAAGCGATGGGTGGTGAGCATTACGAAACAACGGAAATGTATCCAAATTTTGCCAAAGATGCCCGCGCGGAAGGCTTTGAAGATATTGCTCGGCTTTTTGAACAGGTCGCCAAAGTGGAAAAGCATCATGAGGAGCGCTATAAAAAGTTGTTGTCCATGGTCGAGAATGGAACGGTCTATAAAAGAGAAAAGCCGATCCAATGGAAATGCAGTAAATGCGGCTTCATTCATGAGGGTAAGGAACCGCCGACCGCGTGTCCTTCCTGTAAGCATCCTAAGGAATATTTTGAGCCATCTGATCTTAGTTTTCAGGATTAACGGATGGTCGGGCAGCCTGATGCCAGGCTGCCCGATGATAAGAAAGAAAAAACATTTTTCAAGATGTAAAACGTAGTATACTCAGAAAGTCGGATACGAACGTTAATTTTATAAAGGAGTGTTATTATGGATAAAAAAATGGAAAAAGAGATGAACGCGCAGATCAACCGCGAAATGTTCTCATCCTATTTATATTTGGCCATGGCTGCATATTTTGACGCGGAAAGCTTGGGTGGCTTTGCTCAATGGATGAAAGCCCAGGCGATCGAGGAGATGGCCCATGCTATGAAGTTTTATTCCTTTATTTTTGATCGAGGTGGGGTAGCTACATTCGATGCGATTGAAAAACCTGAAGGGTCTTTTAAGTCTGTTCAGGAAGTTTTTGAGAAGACCTTGGATCATGAGAAGTTTGTCACTAAAAATATTCACAATCTTTATTCTTTGGCCCAAAAACAAAACGATCACGCTTCGTTGATCTTTTTGGAATGGTTTGTTACCGAGCAGGTCGAAGAAGAAAAGAATGCCGCAGAAATCTTGGCAAAGCTGAAATATGTAGGCGACAAAGGTCAAGGCATCTTGATGCTTGATAAAGAGCTTGGCGCCAGGCCGATGCCAACATTGGCCTCATTATCAGGGCAGGCGGCTAACGAGGCCGGAGCCTAATTTTTTAAAAGGAAGATTAAAATGCTCAAGATCGCTCTCAAGGATGTCATGTGCGATCATCCGATCAAGGTAAAGGAAAGCGTATCGGTCGGCAATGTCGCGCACTTGTTATTCCGTTATCAAATTAACGGTATTTTGGTCGTTAGTGATAAAAACCCCAACAAACTTATTGGAATATTCACGACAACGGATCTTTTGCGTCTGATGGCAGAGTCGATCTCTAAAGGGATTCATCGTATTGAAGAGCTTCAAAGAGTTTCTCAGCGTCCTGTAGGAGAGTTGGCCAGCAAAAAGGTCTTTAGCTTGCAGCAAGATGATAAAGTCGTGAAAGCGATCGCGATCATGCACCGTAAGAATGTTCACACCATCCCTGTCTATAATGGGGATAAGCTTGTTGGCGTCCTTGGCCGGCATGATGTGATCAACATTGCTTTATCATAACCCAAGAGGTGGTATGAAAAAGATTCTCGTTGTGGATGATGAGTCGGATGTTCTTAAGGTTCTTGCCAAAGAGCTTACCGTTGCCGGTTATCATGTGACAACGGCTGTCAACGCCAGAGAAGCCCTTGAGAAAGCCAAAGATATTGTCCCCGACCTTGTCTTGATGGATTTGATCTTACCGGACATGGGCGGGGCGGAGACGGTCAAAACGCTCAAGGGATATCCTCAACTGCGCTTGACACCAGTGCTCTTCTTAACGGCGATGATCAAGCCTGAGGAAGAGATCGGATCACCCTTAAAGATCAACATTGATGATTGCTGGTATGAAACGATCGCCAAGCCGTACGATCGAAACGATCTGTTGCTGAAGGTTGAAAATATTTTAAAGTAATATCTCCATTGTCCTACGTTGAGAGTCCTCATGAAGAAAACATCCTTTCGCTATATTTTTGGTCCTGTATATTCTTGGCGGCTTGGTATGTCACTTGGTGTCGATCCCATCTCGCAGAAAGAAAAGATCTGCAATTTTAACTGTATTTATTGCCAGCTGGGCGAGACAAATGTTTTACAGACACTGCGTGAAGTTTTTGTTCCGACTCGGAAAATTGTTGAGGAGGTCAGATCCCTTAGCCCTGGAGGTATTGACTACATCACTTTTTCTGGGCGAGGAGAGCCTACACTTGCGAAGAATCTTGGAGAAATGATCCAGGAGGTCCGTAAGATCCGTCCAGAAAAGATCGCTGTCATTACTAATTCGACTCTAATAGCGCGCGCGGATGTTCAAAAAGATCTGATGTTGGCAGATTTTGTTCTTGCAAAGCTCGACGCGCATAACGCTAAAGATTTTGCGGCCGTGAATCGCGGGATCGCAGATGTTGTTTTTGCTGATGTTGTTCAAGGGTTGTGCGCCTTTCGCAAGAAATTTAAAGGTAAGCTTGGGCTTCAGATCATGTTCGTGAAACATAACATGGTGCACGCAAAAGATATCGCCGAGATAGCTCGAAAAATACATCCTGACGAAGTCCAGCTGAACACACCTCTGCGTCCTTGCGCAACAAAGCCATTGACAAAGAAAGAAATGAATGATATTAAAAGATATTATTCATCGTTTCACGCGCTCTGTGTCTATGATGTTCCTTCCAAGCCGTACCATCCTTTTGATGAGATAGCAACGGCATCCCGTCATGGGAGTTTTCAGAAATAGCTATCTTCCAGATTCCACTATATATTGTGAAATAAAATTCTTGACATACCATATCTTGTGGTATAAGATATTTTACAGATTTGGTTGTCGTCGGTAGAATTTTGTTATTTTAATTTTTTATAGAAGGGGGTGTAGATGCAAACCACGGAGGTCTTGACCAAGATCGTTAAGCGTAATGGTGTTGAAGAAACGTTTAACACCGATAAGATCATAAAGGCCATCGAAAAGGCCGGAGAAGCGACAGGTGAATTTGGTCGAGATGTTGCGCAGAAGTTAACACTTCGTGTGATTAACATTGCCCAGCAGCTCATGAGCCCAGACACAGCACCAACAGTTGAAGATATTCAAGATATTGTCGAAGAAGTTCTGATATCCTCCCCGTACCGCAAAACCGCAAAAGCTTACATTATTTATCGCGATCAACATGCCAAGATCCGCGAGATCACATCTGCCAGTAACGTCAGCCTTGTTGAACAATATCTCACACAGGCAGACTGGAAAGTCAATGAAAATAGCAATATGGCTTTTTCGTTGCAGGGATTGAATAATTATGTTTCCTCTGAGATCAGTAAGGTTTACTGGTTGAACAAAATTTATCCTTCAGAGGTCAAGGACGCCCACAACGCTGGAGATTTTCATGTTCATGATCTAGGGCTTCTGAGTGTTTATTGTGTCGGCTGGGATCTGCAAGACTTGTTGACTGTCGGCTTCAAAGGAGCATCGGGAAAAATGGAGTCTAAGCCTGCGAAACATATGCGCAGCGCGTTAGGACAGTTGGTTAACTTTTTCTATACTTTGCAGGGAGAAGCATCCGGCGCTCAGGCCTTTTCTAACTTTGACACCCTGTTAGCGCCTTTTATTCGTTACGATGGTTTAGCCTATAAAGATGTCAAGCAGGTGCTGCAAGAGTTTGTTTTTAACGTTAATGTGCCAACGAGAGTTGGTTTTCAGACACCATTTACCAACGTGACTTGTGATCTCCATCCGCCGTCACATTTTAAGGATCAGAATGTTATTATCGGTGGAGAGATGAAGAAAGAGACGTACAAAGAATTCCAAGCCGAGATGGATATGTTCAACAAGGCCTTCCTTGAGGTCTTGATCGAAGGAGATGCCAAAGGAAGAGTCTTTACGTTCCCGATCCCGACTTATAATATTTCTAAGGATTTTGATTGGGATAATCCAAACTTAAAACCCCTTTGGGAGGTAACCGCTAAGTACGGCATCCCATATTTTGCCAATTTTATTAATTCGGACATGAGCCCTGATGACGCGCGCAGTATGTGCTGTCGTTTGCGTCTGGATAATCGCGAGCTGCGTAAGCGCGGGGGAGGGTTGTTTGGTTCTTCACCTCTTACGGGATCGATCGGCGTTGTAACTATCAATATGCCGCGCTTGGCCTATACGTCCAAAGATGAAAAAACATTCTTTAAAGGGCTTGATGAGCTGATGTTGCTGTCTAAAGAGAGCCTTGAGATCAAGCGAAAGGTCCTGGAAAGCTTTACGGAAAACAATCTGTACCCTTATATCAAGTTCTACTTGCGTGCTGTTAAGCAACGCTTTGGAGAATATTGGAAGAATCATTTCTCAACGATCGGTTTAGTTGGGATGAACGAAGCTTGTCTTAATCTTTTTCAGGAAAACATTGCTTCTGAAAAAGGCCGTGCTTTTGCCGCTAAGGTCTTGGATTATATGCGCGAACGCATGACAGAATTCCAGCAAGAGACAGGGAACAATTATAATTTGGAAGCCACACCAGCTGAGGGTGTTTCATACCGTTTGGCGAGAGTTGATAAGGATAATTTCCCGGATATCATTTGCGCTAACGAAGAAGAATACCAAAAAGGCAAGGAACCTTTTTATACCAACTCGACACACCTTCCTGTCGGCTATTCGGATGATATCTTCGAGGTTCTTGATCAGCAAGATGATCTACAGAGCCGCTACACGGGCGGCACGGTCTTGCACGGGTTTGTCGGCGAGAAGATAGACGACACGGAAAGCCTCAAAGCCCTTATTAAAACAGTTTGTCATAAGTATAAGTTGCCATACTTTACGATCACGCCAACCTTTAGTGTGTGCCCTAGCTGTGGCTATGTCGCCGGTGAGCATCAGCATTGCCCAAAGTGCCAAGCTGAATGCGAGATCTACTCGCGCGTCGTTGGGTATTTGCGGCCGGTACAGCAGTGGAATAAGGGTAAAAAGCAAGAATTCGCGCAGAGAAAAACATATCGCATCTGCAGGACATGCGAATAGGCGGATTCCAAAAGTTTTCTCTGATCGATTATCCTCAAAAAGTGGCAGCGGTCATCTTCACACAGGGTTGTGATTTCCGCTGCCCTTTTTGTCACAATCCTGACCTGGTTCTCCCTGAAAGATTTCTGCCTCCCGTAGACCAAGAAGAGATTCTTAAATTTTTGCAAAAACGACAAGATCAGCTTTCGGGTGTTGTTGTAACAGGAGGCGAACCGACCATCCACGCTGATCTGCCAGAATTTCTCGCAAAGATCAAGGAACTCGGTTTCGCGATAAAGCTTGATACAAACGGTAATAATCCCAAAGCCTTAAGGGCGTTGATTAGCGATGGGCTTATTGATTACATCGCGATGGACATCAAAACGTCCTTGGGCCGTTATCGCGAGGCAGCTGGTATTGATGTGGATGTAAGTCATATTCAAGAAAGCGTCAGGGTTATTATTGATTCGGGGATAGACTATCATTTTCGTACAACACTTGTGTGTAAGCTTGTATCCAACAATGATTTGCAAGATATTGCAGATAGCCTTAAAGACGCGAAGAAATATTTCCTCCAGACTTTTTCAACCAAAACTCCAATTCTTGATAGCCTCTTGAAAGACGCCAGGCCTTACACAGAAGAAGAGTTTCAAGCCCTTAAGGCTCGCTGGGAAAAAAATGTGTAACTTTTTGGCCTCTGGCGCGTTTAATACGTAGGAGAGGGAAGATAAGGACAAGATGGAAAGCCGTGACGAAGACTTAATCTTGGCGTATCAAGATGGCGACAAGGAGGCGCTTGAGGTGATCTTTCATCGCTACAAAAAGCCGATATTCAACTACGCCCTGCGGATCTTAAGCGATAGAGCCGAGGCGGAAGATATCGTCAGTGATATTTTTATCACGCTTTTTGTCAAGAAAGATAGCTACAAGCCGCAGGCAAAGTTTTCGACTTGGCTGTACACAGTTGCACGCAATATGTGTTTTACGCGTTTGCGTCAGAAGCGTAAATTCTTTGCGTTCTGGGTCAAGGACCAGAAAGAAGATGAATATCATCAGATGGACATTCCGGATCTTAAGTTAAATCCGGAAAAAATGACGGCTGAACAAGAAATATCATCAGCCGTTCAGCAGGCACTCAACAAGCTTCCTGTCATACAGAAGGAAGTGATCGTTTTGCGTGAATATCAAAACCTAAGCTACCAGGAGATCAGCCTGGTCTTGGATTGTTCTTTGGATAAAGTCAAGATCCTTATTTTCCGCGCCCGGGAAAACTTAAAAAAGCATTTAGCATTTTTAATCACAGAGGAACGCTATGAGGCATCATGAATGTAAACAATTAATTTCGTTGATGATGGACAATGAAGCGACCGATGAGCAAAAGCTTCTTGTCAGCGAGCACCTCAAGAGTTGTCCTTCGTGCCGCGCGTACGCAGATAAGCTGCGAAAACTTTCTTCCCTTCTAAAAACATGGAAAGATGAACTTCCCTCTCCCGATCTGGAAAAACAGTTT
>CAZAOD010000021.1:26396-27177 GCA_964486675.1 uncultured Planctomycetales bacterium
GTTTCAGAATAAGTTCGACACTCGTCGACAAAAGGGAGGTTCTTCGATGAAAAATAAGAAATATTTAGAGGCAGTATTAGCTGTTGTTGTTTTAGTGGTTTTAGTCGCTGGTCTACAGGTGTATGCACAAAAAGGGTTGCGTGCTCAGTTGAGGGACGCGGCAACTTTCGCGTCTTCGCCGGTCCAGCTTGCCAAGACAGTTGTCGCAGCTGTTTCTCCGCGCGTCATCACAGGAGCGCTGCGATCAAGCGCAGATGATATCAGTGCGAAGCAATATGAGCCGTATTATGAAGGCGCGACTTTAAGAAATGGGTTTCCCACAGGGGCAGCAATGCAGTCAACCGTTCATTTTGGGTTTGAGGCAGACACAGGAATGCTATCGAGGGTTAATGGCTTGAAAGAAGCGAGCGTGATCGGCTGTCCGCTTCCTTATCCTCAGGCGCCAACGGAATTTAGTCGTGAAGGATATAATCGTATCTATGATAATAAATTTTTAGACGTTGCTCAGAACCCATTGTCGACATTTTCGATCGACGTGGATACCGCTTCGTATAGTAACGTGCGCCGTTTTCTCAATAATAATCAAATGCCGCCTCAGGATGCTGCGCGTATTGAGGAAATGATCAATTATTTCTCTTACGATTATCCCCAGCCCAAAGGGGATGAGCCTTTTGCTGTCGTTCTTGAGGGAAACACTTGTCCTTGGAATCCAGAGCATCAACTGATCTTAGTTGGTATTCAGGGAAAGAAGTTAGACGCTCAAAAATTGCCTGCCAGCAAT
>CAZAOD010000022.1:0-2357 GCA_964486675.1 uncultured Planctomycetales bacterium
TTTCGACACGGTGATTACGGTCTCTGCCGTGACGCCCAATGATCAAAAAGCAAGTTTCTCGAATTTTGGCTCCAAGATAGATGTTGCGGCCCCGGGTGTCGATATCTTATCTTTAAGGGCTGAGGGAACAGATATGTATGGGGCAAGCAACCCAAATTTGATAGGTCAACAAGTTGTCAATGACATTTATTATCGGGCCAATGGGACGTCTATGGCGTGTCCTCATGTTTCTGGTGTCGCGGCCCTTATCCTTGCCCACCATCCAAATTTTTCCAACGAAGAAGTTAGGGCTGTCTTAACTACTTCCGCGGATGATTTGGGAACTCCCGGATTTGACTATCTCTATGGTTATGGACGTGTTGACGCTCAAGAGGCTTTGAACTTAAACTATGCGTGTGTCGCCAGAATGAGAAATGTTTCAGGATTGATGAAGAAGGAGGGTTATTTAGATATTTATGGGGAGGCTTCAGGAGGGCAGTATTTTGTTAATTACAAGCTTTTCTACTCAGAAAATGGTCCAGAAGGTCCTTGGGTTGAGTTTACAGATAATGTAACTCCAGGTGAAAAGAAGGCAGTCGTTGGTCCTAACGGGCAAATGCAATATCCTTTGCTGGGAAGTCTAAATTTAAATTTTATTAACGGAAATATAATCAATATCAAGTTGAACGTCTATGACAACCAGGGGTTTATTTGGTCAAATGTTTCTGATTTTGTTGCCTTTGTTGCTGACCAACAGCAGGGATGGCCTCAAAAAGTTTATGGAGAAGAATACGGTGGGATACCTTTGTATACAACTATTATGGGGGTGACATTGACCGGATCTGCAAAGGTGGCAAATATTGACAATAGTCCTGACGGATCTTTAGAGATCGTTGTCACTAATGCTCAAGGTATCTTTGTTTTTGACCACCAGGGAAACGATATGCCAGGTTGGCCAAAACTATTGCCAAACGATTATCGACGTGAAGGTTGTCTGGCGTCAGCGACTCCAGCGTTGGCGGATCTGGATGGCGACGGGGCATTAGAAATTATACATCTAGGGCATTCTACATACTATGATGCTAAATATCAAAACACCAATGAATTTATAGGCGGGATGCATGTGTGGAGGCATGATGGGACTCCACTTCAGGGGTGGCCGCAGAATTTTTATTTAAACATGGCTCCTGGTCATAATAGCGTATCTTCTCCTGTAGTCGCGGATATCGATGGAGATTCACAGGATGAGATCGTTGTCACAGCTCTGAAGATCGAAGGCAAGACCGTTCAGGGGCAATTTATCAAAGAAGCTATCCCTGTGATCTACGCTTGGGAGAAGAATGGAAGCTTTGTGCAGGGTCCCAACGGAGAAACGAACTGGCCTTTCAATCTTTCATTAAAGAACGGTACGATCTCCCGTGTACAAACATATCCTACAAAGGAAGGAGAGATCGCTATCCCTTCTGGCCCGATCGTTACGGATCTTAATTCTGATGGCATTCCAGAAGTGGTCCAGATGCTCTATGCAAGCTATAAAAATCAATCAACAGGCCAGACTGAACACGTCTCTACAATTCATGTTTTAAACGGATACGGGTTTCCAGCCAGCAGCTTAAGTTTTCCAAAGGATTATGACGGAAATGATCTTTTAAGGAAAGGATTGACCGCGGCAGATGTTAACGGAAGCGGAGTGCCTGAGCTTTTGGGGATGACTGGCCAAGGCCGATTTATTGTGATCAATAATCAAGGAGCGATTATCGCTCAGAAAAGCGGTATCGGCATTCCTGCTTCTTTGATCACGCCTGCCAATCTGGATCAAGATGATCAAAAAGAATTTGTTTTTATAACTCAGACAGGCAGGCTTGTAGTTTTAGATGACAATTTAAGCATGATGCCTGGATGGCCTTATGAGACTGGCCTACCGAACGTGGCCGTTGGATCTTCCGAGCCATATACCAGCCCTCTCGTTGCCGACATTGACAATGATGGGCAGATTGACATTGTTGTTGCTGGCACATTAAAAGCTTCGGAGCCTTTTTTTCATCTGTATGCGTTTAATATCGACGGTACAGTAAAAGCGGGATGGCCAAAAATGTTCGGCTCTCATCCAAATCAACTTATGGATGCGCAGCATCCTACACCCACCATTGCTGATATTGATCATGATGGAGATCGTGAGATCATTTTGACAGCACATGACGGACAAATATATGTTTGGGATCTATCGTCTTTAGCTAATCCGGCTTTGGATCAATGGACCATGTTCAGGCACGATCTAAAGAACACGGGATCGATAGGCCCTGATGTCATTTTTCCTCCTGGCAATCAACCGCCGGTGGCCAACGCAGGGCCTGACCAACAGCATACGTTAGTGTATC
>CAZAOD010000022.1:2457-8977 GCA_964486675.1 uncultured Planctomycetales bacterium
GATCGTCCTGACCGTTGTGGATAACGCAGGCGCTTCAGCGACGGATACGGTGGTGGTCGTGATCAGCCCTAGCAGTAATCAACCGCCGGTGGCCAACGCAGGGCCTGACCAACAGCATACGTTAGTGTATCCTGCCACAACAAAATCCGTGGCCTTAAACGGAACAGGATCCTATGATCCAGACGGCACGATCGCCAGTTACACTTGGAAAAAGAACAGCACGACCATTGCCACAGGTCCAACGCCTACCGTGAATCTGCAGGCTGGAACACATTCGATCGTCCTGACCGTTGTGGATAACGCAGGCGCTTCAGCGACGGATACGGTGGTGATTCAAGTGACGCCTTCTGGGCCTGCTGGAACGCAGCAGATCGTTTCATTAAAAGCTGGATGGAATTATTTCGCGCCGACAGTACAAGCTCCCAGCATGAACATTGCTGACCTATTAGCTTCATTATCTGCAACGGGGAAGCTTATTTTTGCAACAAATCCAGAGGGTAAGATATACTGGCCATCTCAGAATGTTAATAATTTTACTGAACCTTTGAGTCCTTCCAAGGGGGTTAAGATCAAAATGTCTTCTGCTCAGACACTCGTTGTTGAAGGGGATCCAATCTCTGGAAATGGGGTCATTAGCTTGGGTTCCGGTATCCATTATGTCGGGTTTTTAGCTAATAAATCAGCTATGGGGACAGTCCAAAGTTTGATCGATAGTGACGCTCTGGTTGTTGTCACAGATGGAGAAAAAAGCATCATGAAGATAAATGGACAGTGGGTTGATACGATCGGTGTCTTTCAGAGCGGCAAGACCTATATGTTTAGCTTATCTAAACAAGGAAATATAAGTATTAAATAATTTAATATAAAATATCTAAATATTTACTAACCCTCGAAGTCCTCGGGTCACCAGTCGATCATGGCGGGAAGTTTTCGGGCTTCTCGCCAATGCTCGAAGTCCCCAAGTCACCAGCCGGATCATACTATTTTGAGGCGCCTCACTATCGTTCGGCGTCAATTCAGGCATATAACTTGCGAGCACTGTGTTCCGCAAGTTATGCCTTCATTGAAAACGCTTTCACAAAAATAGCCCTCTTACCTTGTTTTATGCTATATATATGATATTCTTTAGAAGGATTTGAAATCGTTCTTTTTATTGAAAAGGTTTTCAAATGCTTCTCGAAACGGCAAACCTGGGGTAACTCAGGGACGCAAAGCCAACGCTCCGCAGATATCTTGCGGAGGGCAGGGCTACCGAAAGAAGAAAAGGTAAGTACTTAGACCCTATTCTTGAGGAATTTTCGAGAATAGGGCTTTTTATTTTTCAAAGGATTCTTTGAAAAATACTCCGAAAACCACGGTGAGCTCCATCAGAGCTCCGGGTTTTAGGAGCAATCAAGGACTCTTGGCAAGAACGTCCTGAAGATTGGAGCGTTCTATCAGAACGCCAAGCTGAAGGATAAGGGGAAAGACATGAATACGGCAAGACTAAAAGCTAATAAGAGTTGGAGTGGTTCCGCTAAAGGCAAGCGGAGGGTATCCGAAAAAGCGGACCCGCTTTTAGCGGGAATTCGCGCAAAGGGAGGCGCTCATTTAATGAAAAACAAATTTCTGATCAGTCTGGTGACCTTGTTGGTGTTCTTTAATTTTACAATTCCAAGTTACGCCCTGGCCGCCCCTGCCAAGGCTTATAACCGTAACGTCAAGGCGTCTCCCGCGCCCGAGAAAGCGGTTTTAGAGCCAGCCTTATCAGAAATTTCAGGTGATCTGCCTGAATACAAGCTGCCTGGTGAAGAAGCAATGTCTAACGATGCACTTTCTGAGTTGAGCCTCAAAAAGAACTTGGGACCTTCCTTTCTGATAGGCCAACAAGAGGGAGCTGTTACTTTACCGTTAGATCCAAGGACGACAATGTCTTCTTCGCAGGCTTTGCCTTTGAACGAAAAAGATTATGTCGAAGGCCAATTCTTTGTTAGGTTCAAGAACCCTGCTGATAAGCCGGGTTTCTTCGATAATTTGTCTGCAGGAGAGGTTTTTTCCGCTAGCCCAAGCCTTGCCAGAGTCGCAGCTCAATATGATATTCGCCCTGTTAATGTTAAAAGACTTTTTGCCGCTTTAACGGATTCTTCAAAGGCAGACATTCGCCAAAAAGCGTCAACGCTAAAGAATATATTTACATTTATTTCTTACACAAAAGATAGCGTAAAGCTTTTGGAGGATCTTGGCAAAGATCCAAGTGTCGCTTATGTCGAGCGTGTGCCGAAAATGAAATCATTTTATACGCCTAATGATCCGCAATACACCTCTCAGTGGCACTTAGCAAAGGTCCAAACTTCCCAAGCATGGGATATTTATAATGCCAATCCTAATAATAGTGAGGTTGTGATCGCTATTGTTGATGACGCGGTTAATATTCAGCATGAAGACTTTCAGGGGGCGCTTTGGATCAACCCAGGAGAAATTCCCGGTAACGGCATTGATGATGACGGTAATGGATATATTGATGATATTAACGGTTGGGACGCTGCTATGAATGACAGCGATCCTAATCCACCAGCAACAGTCACAAATAGTTATTTCATGCACGGCACCCATGTAGCGGGTATTGCGGCAGCGGTTTCGAATAATGCAACAGGCATTTCTTCTATTTCCGGCGCTGGGCAGAATAAAGTCAAGATTATGGCAGTCAAGACGAAGCTAGATACAAGTCCTGGAGTGGAATTAGAGGCTCCGATAGAGGGCGTTGAGTATGCGATTGCGGCCGGGGCTCAAATCATCAACATGTCCTTCGGCAATTACAGCTATTCTCATACATTCCAGAATTTATTAATTACCGCGCATTGCCTTGGCATCACCCTTGTGGCTGCAGCGGGAAATGAGAATAGCGACGCATATGCTTTTCCCGCAAGCTATCTTTACGTTATGAGCGTTGGAGCGACCAACCAGAGCGATGTGAAAGCTTCGTTTTCCAACAGGGGAAACCAAATTGATGTTATGGCCCCTGGTGTTGATATCCAAAGCACCCTTCCTGTCGGCAATAATTCATATGGAACCTTAAGCGGGACGTCTATGGCTTCTCCGCTTGTTGCAGGTCTGGCCGGTTTAATGCTTTCCTATAGCAATACGTTGACTCCGCGGCAAGTTGAGAGGTTGATAAAAGATAATTGTAATAATATCAGCGCGATGAATCCGTATATTTATAACGAGCTGGGAGCAGGAAGAATCAATGCTTATGAAACGATGCTCGATCTCCAGGCTAGCAATATTCCGCTATCGGAGGACTTTACCGCAACAAACGTTTTGAGCGATCTTTCAGGCGCTCATCACGGATATATAGCAGTGGGCGACTATGATAATGACGGGTATCTTGATTTTGTTTCAACCGGCCAGACGCCATCAGCGACAGGCCAGATCATCAATAAAACAAGGCTTTATCACAACAATGGCAACGGGACTTTTTCGAATGTCAATACGAGCATGATGGATTTTTCAAGCGGGACTGTGGCTTGGGGCGATTATGATAATGATGGTTATCTTGATCTTGCCTTAAATGGCCAGACGCCGACAACTCCTTATTGGAAGGCAAAGATTTATCACAACAATGGCAATGGGACTTTTTCTGATATTAACGCGTCACTAACATCTCCTTCTGGGAGCATGCTTGCCTGGATTGACTATGATAATGATGGAGACTTGGATCTTTTGCTGCAGACGACCACCGGTAACAAAATCTTTAAGAACACAAATGGGGTCTTCTCAGACAGCAATGTTGCACTGCCTTTCATTGTTGGTGGTTACGCGGATATCGGCGATTACAATCACGATGGAAAGATGGACATCCTTTTGTCGGGATATCTTTCAAGCTTGGGAGGGTATTGTTTAAAAATATGCAAAAACGACGGAAACGGAATTTTCACTGTCATTAATGTCAGCACGGCGCCGATCATTGATATTGTCGGATCGGCCAACTGGGGAGACTATGATAATGACGGGGATCTGGATATTTTATTTCATAAGAATGATGTCATTGGTATCGGCGTCGCCAATGTTTATCGTAATGATAACGGCATCTTTGTCGACCTTGGGTTGAATCTTTTATCGGGAGGCATTCTAGGCCGGGTTGCTTGGGGAGACTATGATAATGACGGGTATTTAGATATTTTGACATGCGGCAGAACTGAAAGCAATGGACTTATCACAGATAGTATTTGGATTTACCGCAATCAGCATGATGGAACATTTTTAAAAATAGAAAATTCTGAATTTGATCTTCTCATGCAAGGGGCTGTCGCCTTCGGCGATTTTAATAATAATGGTGCTTTAGATTTTCTTGTTTCAGGAGTTGTTGGCCGCTATCTTGTAAATTTGAATCAGGAATGGTACTTCTCGAGATTGTACGAAAATAACACATCAACTTTCAATACTGCTCCTTCTGCGCCCAGCAATTTAAACGCATCCCTTGCCAGCAATTCTGTTAGCTTGAGCTGGCAGAAGGCCATAGATGCACAAACACCCCAAAATGGTCTTTCCTATAATATTTACATGGGGACAGCGCCAAACGCTGTCAATAAAATCTCGCCGGCAGCTCAATTAAGCAATGGTTGGCGGAAAAATGTTGCTATGGGGCCTCAGCGGGCAAGCCAAAGCTCGAACACGGGCAGCTACGAAGTTAAGGATCTTGCCTGCGGCACGACCTATTATTGGGGGGTCCAGGCCATTGATACGGCTTTTGCCGGGTCAGCATTTGTAGCAGGCACGCCTTTTACGACTGATGCATGTCCAGGAACGACACTTACAATCTCTGGCGTTGTGACAGAAAATGGCCAGGGGCTGCCAGGTGTCTGGATTACGGAAGGGAATTATATTTACGCAACAACAGATAATAATGGCGCCTATTCTTTCACGAAATTGGCCGGCTGGTCCGGGACCGTTAAGCCAGTTAAAAACGGGTCAGGATATGCTTTTGACCCGCCAAGCAGAACGTACACAAACTTAGGCTCAAATCAAACAAATCAAAATTATTTAGCCGTTGATCCAACCATCCTTTATGTCAGCACGACGGGTAGCAACGCGAACAATGGATTGACCCCACAGACGGCCTTTGCCACCATTGCTTACGCGCTCACGAAGATTAATGAGGGAGACACAATTCAAGTCTTGCCGGGAACATATTATGAAGCTGTTCCTACATATGCTGTGAACTATAGTTTTACTTTGCAAGGCTCACCACAAAATCCCTCATTAACAAAAATTGTGAATAACACAAATTATCCTTCCACATTGCAGATCGGCCCAAATAACAATAATAAGATGGTCCATGTCAATGGGTTCAGCCTGGAAGGAGGGCCAGCGACTGGGATGCAAGTATATTTAACTGGCAGAAAGGCCGTTCTGGAAAATATCCTGATCGAAAATCAAGATAACCAAAGCATGAGCTTGCAGAATTCCGGCAGTCTCCCTGTTGAATTTAAAAATGTAACGATCGTTAATAACCAATCAACATACGCAACTGTTCTTGCTCAGGGATGCGGAAATTTGTTGTTTGAGAATGTAAAAATTATTGGCAATCAGCCTGCCGCGCCTGGTGGAAATGGTGGAGGAGGTATTAATCTGTATAATTCATCTGCTAAGATTATCAATTCGATCATTGCTAATAATTACGGAAATTCCGATTGCGGTTTGACAAAGACAAGTGGCGCTATTCGAGTCGGAGAAGGATCTTTAACACTTGTTAACTCTATTATCGTCAATAACGGAACAGACGGGATTCCTGGCCTTCTTACGATTGGCGGTATTTTTGTTTACGGACAGGCGCATATCTTGAATTCGATTATTTGGGGGAATTATTACGGAGGCAATCCTCAAAATACCAATGTGCAGATTGTCGCTGTATCGGACACCAGCCTTTCTTCTTTGCTGAATATAAATTATTCGGATATTTATGGAGGCCAGGCGAGCATTCTTACGTTCAATAATCCAACAATTAATTATTTATCTAATAATATAGGGGAAAATGCAACTCTGCACAACCCGCAATTCGTTAATCCAAGCAATTGGCAGAATAATGGATTTTCGATCCAGAACACGTCTCCATGCGCAGGGACTGGCATAGCCTCGTTTACCTTTCCTAATAATGTGGTGGTTACTGCGCCAACAACCGACATCATTAGCAATCCGCGGCCGGCGCCTGTTGGCACTCAACCCGATATGGGTGCGTATGAGATTGCGCAAACAGTTCCACCAGCGACCTTTACGGTCTCAGGTACGGTCCTCAATGCGAACAGCCAGCCGATCCCAGGCGCAACCGTGAACGGCCAGGCGGTCAATCCAACGACAGGCGCTTATAGCTTTACTGTCAACCATGGAGGCAATTTAACTGTGACACCAAGCGCCGTCGGTTACACCTTTACGCCGCCGAGTGCAACGTTCAACAATATTGCCAGCAATCAAACTCAGAATTTCGTAGGCACCATCAACACCTTTACCTTAAACTACATCGCAGGCCCTGGTGGCAGTATCTCAG
>CAZAOD010000022.1:9077-26638 GCA_964486675.1 uncultured Planctomycetales bacterium
TCATGACAGCTTCCAGAACAGATACCAATGTCGTGGCTAATCTAAATGTCACGGCGAACTTTACCATCAACACCTTTACCTTAAACTACATCGCAGGCCCTGGTGGCAGTATCTCAGGCCTAACTCCTCAAACCGTCAACTATGGCGCAAGCGGCAGTGAGGTCATCGCTGTGGCGAATGTTGGCTACAGCTTCACTGGATGGAGTGACGGTGTCATGACAGCTTCCAGAACAGATACCAATGTCGTGGCTAATCTAAATGTCACGGCTAACTTTGAGATCAGCGTCTTTGCCGTCTCCGGAACAGTTTTAACATCAGGAGGTCAAGTTCCGCCAGGCGCTACAGTCAATGGCGTTGCTGTTGACCCTGTGACAGGAGCATATTCGATCCCGAATATTGCTTATGGAACTGTGATCACTCTTGTTCCATCGGCTATCGGCTATACATTCACACCAGCGAATGCGACGCTAACCGTAATGAACAATACGACCCAGGACTTCGTAGGCAACCTGATGTATTTTAACATTAGTGGCTTTGCCAATAGTCCTACGGGTCCTGTGACAGGATTTGCGATCAATGTCACCAACAGCAATCCAAACCTTCCGTCCGTTGCATCGACTGTAACACAGGCCGATGGATCGTACTCTTTAAGCGTGCCTTATGGATGGAGTGGTGCGGTAGAAGCTGTTAAAGCAGGCTACATCGTTGTTGACCCGCAAAGCGGTGTCTATACCTACGCCAATATCACCGCTGACCAGAGTGGTATGAACTACAAAACGATCTTTGAAAACTATACGATCTCAGGGATCATCAAATACGCTGATGGCTCAGGGCCTGTGTCGGATGTTCAGCTAAGAGATGATGCCAACAATCTCTTGGCAGTAACCGCTGCTGATGGGTCTTATTCTTTCGAGAAAGAATACGGCTGGTCTGCGGTTGTCACACCTTCTAAAAATAATCATGTCTTTGATCCTCAGCAAAGAGAATATGTCGACCTTCAATCAGATCAGCTTGGCCAGCATTACGAAGCCAGAAAAGCATCCATTGTGATCTCTGGACAGATCGTTTCATCACCTCAGGATATGTCCTTAGAAGGTGTTGCCTTACGCGATAATGATGGAATGGTCGTTGCCACAACTAACAGCGAAGGGAAGTATCATTTTGAGAAACCCGTTGGCTGGTCAGGCATCATCACGCCCTCCAAGCCAAGATACGCCTTTACACCACAGCAGAGAAAGTATGAGAATGTGCAGATGAACCTTTCGCAGGAGCACTACATTGCAAGAAGTGGTGGGTAGAAGAAGATAAAAGATCGTACGATTTTTAATCATGGTCGGCGCCTAGAAACATAGGCGCCGATTTTTTATCATTTATTTACAAATAAAAATTACTTGACATTATTCATGACTGGGACTATACTTATCCCAGTTGAAAAAGGAAGAAGTGAAAGTACTTACTAAAAATACTGACTACGCGGTCCGAGCCCTTCTTGAACTTGCTTTTGCGCAAGGAGAGCTTCTTTCTGCCAAAGAGATCGCCGACAAGCAAAAGATCCCCTATGAGTTCTTGAGGAAGATCCTTAGTCGTCTTATTAAGGAAAAGATCGTTACCTCAAGAGAAGGAGGGTCAGGCGGTTTTCAGCTACGCCTTAAACCTTCCCAGATCAAGCTCTCTGATCTTATTCAAATTTTTCAAGGAGAGGTTCAGATCTCAGAATGTTTATTCCGCGATAAGATCTGTCCGAACCGTAAGAATTGTGTTTTGCGGCAGAACATTTTGCAGGTTGAAAGAAAAGTTATTGAAGAATTCAACGCGATCACGATCGAGAGTTTAATGGAGCAAATGAAAGGCAAGCGATGAAGCGAAATATTATCAAGATCGATGAAGAAAAATGTAATGGTTGCGGCCTCTGCGTCCCTGATTGCGCCGAGGGAGCCCTGAAGATCGTTAATGGCAAGGTTAAGCTTGTTAAGGAATCCCTTTGCGATGGGCTCGGTGCTTGTATTGGCCGATGTCCTACAGGAGCATTAGTCGTGGAAGAACGGGAAGCTGAAAGCTTTGATGAGGAAGAAGCAAAGAAAAACATGGAAAAAGCTCATGCTCCCCACCAGCCATTTCATGCACAGCATAGCGGATGCCCAGGGTCGATGGCCATGCAATGGGGTAATAAGCCGAAGGCCAGCACCCAAGAGGTCACCGGCGGTTCGGCATTAGCACAATGGCCTGTGCAGCTAAAACTGCTTAATCCACGCGCGCCGTACTTTCAGAACGCGGATTTGGTTGTGGCTGCGGATTGCGTTCCATTCAGCTATCCCAATTTTCACGCGCGTTTTTTAAAAGGAAAAGTTCTGGTCGTTTTTTGTCCAAAACTTGATCACGCCAACGATGAATATATTGAAAAATTAACAGAAATCCTTAAAATAAACACTATCAAATCGATTGCGATTGTGCATATGGAAGTTCCGTGCTGTTCGGGGACGGTGCACATTGTAGAAGAAGCCTTAAAACAATCAGGAAAGAATATTACGGTCAAAGATTATACAATATCAATCCAGGGCGAAATCATATAAAGGAGGAAGTATTATGAGCATGTTTTGTTATCAGTGTCAGGAAACAGCAAGAAACACAGGATGTTTAGTTAAGGGCGTTTGCGGAAAAGATGAGCGTGCGTCAAACTTGATGGATCTATTGATCTACGTTCTTCAAGGGATGTCGGTTTCTGCTTGTGAACTTCCTCAGCCTTTGGATCGCAAATACGGCGTTTTTGTGGCGAAGGCACTTTTTGCAACGATCACAAACGCCAACTTTGATGAAGATCGCATCGTAGCCCTTATTAAGGAAGGGTTGAATTTGCGCGGTGAACTAAAAAAACAATCTTCGTGTGGATGCTGCGGAGGAGGATGTGTGGACGCGCTTGCATGGTCTGCAAGTACTAAGGAGGAAATGCTTAAGAAAGCCGCAACCGTTAGCCCTCTATCCTATAGCCAGAACGAAGATATTCGTTCGTTAAAATCTTTGTTGCTTTATGGGCTTAAAGGCGTTGCGGCATACGTTGAACATGCTGCGGTCTTGGGTGCTTATGATGATAATATCTTTACATTTATGTATAAGGCCTTAGCTGCGATGACAAGAAATCTGTCAGCCCAAGAGGCTACAGGATTGGTCTTGGAGACTGGCGCTGTTGCCGTGAAGGCTATGGCCTTGCTCGATGGCGCTAATACATCGGCTTATGGAAATCCAGAGATTACGAAAGTAAATATCGGCGTACGCAAGAATCCAGGCATTTTGATCTCTGGCCATGATCTTAAGGATATGGATGAGCTTTTAAGGCAGACGGAAGGAACTGGCGTAGATGTTTACACGCATAGTGAGATGCTGCCGGCAAATTATTATCCAGCGTTCAAGAAGTACAAGCATTTTGTCGGCAATTATGGCAGTTCTTGGTGGCAGCAGAATAAGGATTTTGAGACCTTCAACGGTCCGATCCTAATGACAACAAACTGTATTATTCCGCTTAAGGATTCTTATAAAAATAGGATCTTTACAACAGGCATGGCAGGGTATCCGGGCGTAGAACATGTTGCCGATAGGTTGCCTAACGGTAAAAAAGACTTTTCTAAGATCATTGCCTTAGCGAAAACCTGTCCACCGCCGCAAGAGATCGAAACAGGAGAGATCGTTGGTGGATTTGCGCATCATCAGGTCATGCAGGTCGCGGATAAAGTTGTGGCTGCGGTCAAGGCAGGGAAGATCAAGCGCTTCGTTGTTATGGCGGGTTGCGATGGCCGACATACGGCACGCAACTATTTCACGGACGTAGCTAAAGCTTTGCCCAAAGATACGATCATCTTAACGGCAGGATGCGCCAAATATCGTTACAATAAATTACCCTTAGGGGACATTGATGGTATCCCGCGGGTTTTAGATGCAGGGCAGTGCAATGATTCGTATTCTTTGGCTGTGATCGCGCTTAAGCTCAAGGAAGTTTTTGGCGTTAAGGACGTCAATGAGCTGCCGATCTCCTTTGATATTGCTTGGTACGAACAAAAAGCTGTTTGTGTTCTTTTGGCCTTGCTCCATTTAGGCTTTAAGGGTATGCGTCTTGGGCCTACTCTGCCGGGATTCTTAACGCCGGGAGTCGTCAAGGTCCTTGTCGAGAATTTCCATATTAAGCCTGTTGGCGCCGTGGAAGATGATGTCAAGGCTATGATGGCCGGACAATAAAGCAGAAGGAGGGGTGGTATGAAAAAGATCGCCTTCTTTGATACAAAACCTTACGATCAAAAGTTTTTTGATGAGGTCAACCAGCGCCACGGATTTCATATTACCTATTATCCTTCACGCTTAGATGAGAACACGGCTGTTTTTGCTAAAGGCGCTGATGCTGTTTGCGCGTTCGTTAATGATGTGATCAGCGCAGCGGTCATCGAAAGGCTTAAGAGCGGTGGTGTTCAGTTGATCGCGCTCCGTTGCGCTGGGTACAACAATGTTGATCTAAAAGCAGCCTACGGGTCCCTTCCTGTTGTACGCGTTCCGGCGTATTCACCGCATGCGGTCGCTGAGCATGCCGTAGCGCTCATGATGGCCTTGAACCGAAAAACACACAGGGCTTACGATCGGGTACGCGACGGCAATTTTTCCATAAACGGTCTTTTGGGATTCGACATGTATGAGAAAAAAGCCGGCGTTATTGGCTTAGGAAAGATCGGTAAGTGTTTAGTCTCTATTCTCAAAGGTTTTGGAATGGAGGTTATGGTGTATGATAAAGTTCGCGATGAAGCCTTTGCTAACGAAAACAATATTCGCTATGTTGATCTAGACACGCTTTATGCGCAAAGCGATGTGATATCTCTCAATTGTCCTTTGACGCCTGAAACAAATCACATGATCAACGCAGGCAGCATCGCGAAAATGAAAAAAGGTGTCATGATCATCAACACGGGCCGCGGAAAGCTTATTGATACCAAGGCTTTGATCGGCGGGCTTAAAGCTGGCCAGGTGGGATCTGCAGGCCTGGATGTTTACGAGGAAGAGAGCGAATATTTTTTTGAAGATTTTTCGGCCGCGGTTATCAGTGATGATGTTTTGGCGCGCTTATTGACATTCCCCAACGTGATCGTTACCTCGCATCAGGCATTTTTTACCCATGAGGCGTTGCTTAACATCGCGACAACGACCTTAAAGAATGTCGAGGAATTCTTTAAGGATGGATACCTCGAGAACGAAATTTGTTATCGATGCGAAAAAGAATGTCGAAAGGCTAAAAAGAGGAGATGTTTTTAAAAAGTAAGTTCTCCTGTCTTGACAAAAGATAGAATCTTGTTAAGATAAAAGTAAGTTAACGTAAATTCTTTTATTAATATAAAAGGAGGAAGTTATGGCAACAAAGAAAAAAGCTAAAAAAACAGCAAAGAAAAAGGTCGTAAAGAAAGTCGCTAAAAAACGAAAAGCAAAGTGCTGCTGTCGTTAAATTATTAAAGAGGTAATGGATTAAGCAAGAGGGCAAAAGTTTTAAACTTTTGCCCTCTTGCTTTTTTGTTTGCATATCCATCCGGATCTTGCTGTCCTTAAGGTAAGCGTCTTGATGTTCTGCAAAAAGAGAAGTCCGGCGCAACAAAGTCCTACAAGAAAAAATAAAAACGTGATAATATAACCAGTATATTTAAAAACAAAGGAGGTTTTTATGGGTTGTGAGCGTTCAGAACTTTATCAGTGTTCTCAAGAAGTAAAATGTCATTGTTTGGTGGAGGCGCTACGCTGTTGCGCTGAAGACTGCGCGATGACATGCTGCGGGGCCCCTATGGTTAAGGCTCAGCCAAAAACGGCTGATCAAGGTAAGGAAAAACATGTTCCTGTGATCGAAAAGATCCAGGGAGGGATCAAGGTTAAGATCGGATCCGTTCCTCATCCGATGGAACCCGATCATTATATTGAATTGATCGAGGTACGCACTGCTGATGAAGTGCATCGTAAATATCTTAAGCCAGGCATGGCTCCTGAGGCAACATTCATGATCGATGGCGGGCAGGTGACGGCCTTAGAGTTTTGTAATAAACATGGCTTGTGGACTTCCTAAGACCTTTACAAGGAGGAATGATGAAAGATTTGATCAAGGGAGTGTTTTACGCACAGAGAAGTTGGGGTGTTCTTTTTTTACGTCTTTTTTTATCATGGATCTTTATTGAAGCTGGGCTCAAAAAGGTCTTTGGGCTTTTGGGGGGATCCGGTCTGGATGGATTTGCCCAGATGTTAGCAAGGATCGGGATCCCTTATCCTGATTTTTTTGCTGTATTCGTTGGATGGTCTGAGCTTATTTGCGGCATTTTGTTGCTGCTGGGACTTCTAACTCGATTCGCTTCTGTGATCGTTGTGATCATTATGGCCGTGGCCATCATTAAAGTCCACCCCAATAATTTTAATTATCCAGGCATGGTCCTGGTTAGCGCTTTAGCGCTCCTTAATTTAGGCGGCGGATCGTTGTCTATTGATAAGTTTCTGGCTCGTCAATGAGAAATTATTGAACATTCATCTGACCGAAGAATAATATTATGAAAACCATATGCTTTATGATGGCTTTTTTCGTCGGGCTGACCAGCGGGTCTATCTGTTTTGCCTTGGACTGGAAAGATCTTCACGAAAGCGCTGATCAGCTAACCGTCTTGGAGGCTGTGGCTCGATCTGAAAGTAGTCCCGGGTCCATCAAAGATCTTTACACATTAGCATTAGTGTATCTTAACGATTATGATCACTGGAAAGCCAAAGATATCTTTTCAGCGATCTTGGAGCAGGATCCTTTGCGCTTCGAAGCTCGTTGGGGCATCGCAGAATGTTTGCGTCGTGAGCATAAAAAGGAAGAGAGCACTGCGATCTTAGGACCGATCATCGAGCAATACCCTGATTTTTCACCCGCGTATATCACGTTTGCATATATCCGTTATATCCAGGGTCAATTTACGGAAAGCATCGCCTTAACAGGCAAGGTTATTAATCACGGAAAAAAGAATGTTGACGCGACAAATTTTCTGCGTGCTCACGGGCTTTATGCTGCGGCCCGAGGGATGCTCGCGCATTACGGAGGCCCTTGGTCCAAGGCGGTCAACGGCGCTTCTGTCTGGAAACATCTCGATATCATTCAAAAACTTGCGCCCGACTCAGCGGTCGTGAACTTTGGCGTTGGTAGCTATTACTTGCTCATTCCTGTTGCTTTTGGGAGAGATCTAAAGAAAGCTGAACAATATCTTTTGAGGGCCGCGGAAAAAGATCCACGCTTTGCGGATATTTATGTGCGGCTAGGACAGATCTATCAAATACAAGGCGATGATAATAAATATCAAGAGTATTTACAAAAGGCTTTAAGTCTTGATGCGGGCAATGAGTTGGCCAGAGATATCCAGAGCGGAACTTGTCAGTTCATTTGTTTTTCATCGGAGGTGGAAAAATGAAACGTATTGCTGTTGTGGGTGCTGGTGTCGGAGGGTTGGCCACGGCTGCTCGCTTAGCGCATCGCGGGTGCGATGTTACCGTGTTTGAGAAATTGCCTCAGTGCGGAGGACGTAATCAGCTGCTCGAGGATAAGGGATTTAAGTTTGATATGGGGCCATCGTTTGTTCTGATGCCGGATTTTTTTAGAGAAGTTTTTTCAGATTGTTCGGAGAGACTCGAGGATTATCTTGACTTAAGGATCTTGGATGTTCACTATCATATTTTTTATCCCAATCGTAAAACATTAAGCGTCTACAAGGACATAAACCGCACGAAGCAATATTTAGAGCGTTTTGAGTCACAGAGCAGCCTGGCTGTTGACCGCTTTCTGGAGAAGACGGAAAGATTTTACAGAACGGTCGCCCCTCTTCTTTATCGATGCTTTACGGCCAAAGATTTGTTGGATCCAAGGAACTGGAAGTTGTTGTTTGAATTAGAGCCGTTTACGTCTTACTGGCAATTGGCGCGTCAATTCTTTAAGACGGAAGAACTCGCTTATGCGTTTACTTTTGAGGCGATGTTCATGGGGGTTTCGCCATTTCAAGCGCCGGGATTTTACAGTGTGATCACTTACGCGGACCATGTCCAGAAGATCATGCATCCGATGGGAGGGATGTATGAGATCCCCAAGGCGCTTGAGCGTTTAGCTAAAAAGAACGGAGCTAAGTTCTTTTATGGCGCAGAGGTAAAGGCCCTGCATCCTCAGGGGCAGAGGGTCTGGGTCTACGTCAACGGAGAGCGGCAGGATTTTGATCAAGTTGTTGTTAACGCGGATTATTGCTACGCGCAAACGGATCTGCTGAAGCGCCGTATTCCTGATTATCGCTATTCATGCTCAGTATTTCTTGTGTATTTAGGACTTAACAGTAAATTGCACGGGCTCGCGCATCATAATCTTTTTTTCGCTACGGATCTACGGAAGAATTTGCGGGAGATCTTTCAGGATAATGTGACGCCACAAGACCCATCATTTTATGTTCACGTGCCAACGGTGACCGATGAGTCATTGGCGCCTAAGGGCAAGGATATCGCTTATTTATTGATCCCGGTTTCTAATCTTAAGGACAGACAAGAGGATCCTATCAGCTACGAAGCATCATTGAAAAAAATTGTTTATGATAAAATGAATGCGATCACTGGTCAGAAGATCGAGGATATGATCGAGGTTGAGCATAAATTTTATCCGCAAGATTTTATTGATCGTTATAATATCAAATATGGCGCCACGTTTGGGCTCGCGCATAATTTAATGCAAAGCGCTTTTTTCCGCCCAGCCAATCAAGACGCGCGGCATAAAAATATCTTTTATGTGGGAGCAAGTACACAACCCGGTGGCGGGTTGCCGGTTGTGATCGCTGGTTCTCGGATCGTGGCAGACAAGATTACATCCGAAAAATAATGGCATTGCGTATAAAACGGATCCAGAGAAAGAAAAGACTTGTAATACGCGCGCTTTTTGGAATAAACGCGCGCTTGGTGTAAACATCATAACGGTTTTTTTCGATCTCATTAAGGATCTGCGCATACAGCTCTGCGATGAGAAAAGCCACAAAGCGGCAACGTTTGTTCTTGATGAGTTCCAATCCTTGGCTGGCGCGCAAAAAATGATCGCGGGCACGCTTTATCTGAAATGCTATAAAATTTTGGAAATTTTGATCCACGATTTGACCGCGTATATGATCTTCTGTAATACCAAAGCGTTTCATTTCGTCTTCCGGTAAATAAATACGTTCCCGAACAAGGTCTTCTTTGATGTCTCTTAGGATGTTCGTGAGCTGCAAAGCGACGCCAAGATCAATAGCGTATTTTTCAGCATCCAGGTTATGGCAATCAAATATTCTGAGCATGATCAAGCCTATAACGCCAGCGACACGATAGCAGTAGACATGAAGATCGTGAAAATCTTTGTAGCGTTTCTTGGTCAGATCCATCGCCATCCCGTCCAGCAACTCATGGAAATATTTTTGAGGGATCCTGAATTCTTCAAGGGTCGCGCGGAATGCCTTTAAGAGAGGATCATCGACAGGGTGTGCGCTGAAGGCAAGGTCGATCTTTTCCTGCACATGCGCCAAGGCTTGTTTTCTTTTATCTAAGCTCAGACGTAGGTCGTCTACCGATTCATCGCTAAGACGACATACAGCGTAAATACTGTAAGCGGCTCGGCGGGTCTTGGCGGGAAGAAAAAAAGACGCAAGGTAAAAAGTGCGCGCGTTTTGTTTTGTGATCCGTTGAGCTTCTGCGAATCCTTGTTGAATCATAGAGTTCATTGTAGCGAAAAAAAAGCATAAGCCAAGAACAAAATTAGCCTTGAAGATACCGTCATTTGCGCATACAATAAATACAGAAAAAATTCCATGAGCGTTTATCTATTCATTAATCTATGTATCCTTGCTATTCCGTTGTGCCTGTCCTTTGAGCGACGGATCGCTTTTTATAAAAAATGGCCAACTGTTTTTTTGTCCATCGCGATCGTTGGCATTTTTTATATTCTTTGGGATATCTTCGCCACGTGGGCTGGCCATTGGTGGTTTAATTCGCGCTATGTGTCTTCTGCTGAATTCTTCTTTTTGCCCTTTGAAGAAATACTTTTTTTTGTGACAGCGCCGTATAGCTGTTTATTTATCTATGAGGTCTTGGAGTTCTTCCATCCGGATAGGTCAATCAAGGTCAATCATTATTGTGTGTGGGTGTTATGCGCGGTGCTTCTTCTGCTTGGATCTTTTTGGGTTTCTCGGGCTTACACGGTCTTGAGCCTTTTATCCTTGGTCTTCTTTTTGTTGATCGCGACCCGTTATTTTTATGATATTTTTGCGCGTCAAAATTTTTGGATATACATGGCGATCTGCTACGTCCCTTTCTTGATCTTTAATGGCATTCTGACCGGTCTTCCAGTCGTTCAGTACTCACCGCAGGCGATTCTGGGTTGGCGGGTTATTACTATTCCTGTTGAGGATTTTGTGTATAATTTTTCTTTACTTGGTTTCGTGGTCATTGTCTATCGACGTTTTCAGCCCAAAAAGAATCATGTCTGAAATTTTGGTTTTATCTTGTGTCTAGTTTTAGTCCGGATTAAAATGTCTTTTGTGTTCAGCGAAAAAATAAAAAGGAGTGCTTTATGTCGCAACATGCAGTAAATCAGGGGATAGAGGATATCCGTCAAAGAGGCAGCGGTGTTTTTCGGGAAGGCGCGCATCGCTTTCCTAATGTCTCGCTGATGATGGCTGAGGGCGTATTAAGATCTTTCCAGGATCTTAAAAAACCATTTATCACCATTATTAATTCCTATACGAATCAAATCCCTGGGCATGCTCATTTAGACGAGATCGGCCGCATTATCAAGGCGGAACTTGAAAAATGTGGTGTTAATGTCTGGTATGCCAATATAGGAGGCGCTATTTGTGACGGGATCGCCATGGGGCATTTCGGCATGAAATATTCTTTAGCTTCGAGGGAGTTGATCGCTGATCAGATCGAAACCATTATTGGCGCTCATCCTTGCGACGCGTGGATCGGGATCGGTAACTGTGACAAGATCGTTCCCGCGATGTATAACGCGATGGTGCGCGTTAATATCCCGGCTATCTATGTTAGCGGCGGGCCCATGCTCGCTGGTTCACGCTGTACGGATTTGATCTCTATTTTTGAGGGTGTTGGGCAGCACAGCGTTGGAAAGATGAAGACCAAAGAGCTGCAGGAGCTGACTTCTTGCGCGTGCCCAAGCTTTGGAAGCTGTTCTGGAATGTTTACCGCTAATTCTATGAATTGCCTGGGAGAGGTCTTAGGCTTCGCTCTTCCCGGCAACGGTACTATCACTGCGACTATTCCTGTTCCTGGAAAAGTACGCGCTTATGAAATCAATCCTCAGCGCATTGACTTAAGCAAAAAGGCGGCGCATCAGCTGATCCAGCTGTTGAAAAAGAACGTTCGTCCTTTGGATATTTTGACGAAAGACTCTATTGATAACGCGTTTATTTTGGATATGGCTATGGGAGGCTCAAGCAATACTGTTTTGCATGTTTTGGCTTTGGCCCAAGAGGCAGGCATTTCTTATGATCTTAAGCGTATCGATCATTTATCGCGTATCACGCCCAATGTGATCAAGATTTCTCCTTCGCGCATGGATGTTCACCTGGAAGACGTGCATCGCATCGGCGGCATGGGCGCTATCTTGAAAGCTGTCTATGACGGCGCTAAGACTCCGCTAAACTTGCGCTCAAGGACAGTTTATGGCGTGCTGGGTGATTACGTTCTCAAGTCGCCAAAGCCTGATGGAAAGATTCTGCGCACGGTCAAGAATGCTTTTTCTCAAAAAGGAGGGTTAAAGATCCTATTTGGAAATATCGCTCGCAAGGGTGCTGTTGTCAAGACAAGCGGTGTTGATGATGATATGTTCATTTTTTCCGGCCCTGCTAAGATCTTTGAATCTCAGGAAGACGCCTTGTCTGGGATCCTTAAAGGAAAGGTTAGAAACGGTGATGTCGTTGTTATCCGTTATGAAGGCCCCAAGGGAGGCCCTGGTATGCAAGAAATGCTTTCGCCAACCTCAGCGTTAAAAGGCGCGGGGATTCGTGCCGCTTTGATCACGGACGGACGTTTTTCCGGTGGTACGCGAGGATTATGCATCGGCCATGTCTCTCCTGAGGCCGCCGCGCGAGGTGAGATCGCGATATTGCGTAATGGCGATATCATTGATATTGACGCTCATAAAGGAACTCTGAACGCGCGATTAAGCGCAGGTGAGATTCATCGACGGCTTAAGGCGCTTAAGCCGTTTCGGTCTAAGGTCCGCGGTGGATGGCTGCGACGCTACGCCCATTTTGTCACATCCGCTGATACCGGTGCTGTTTTAGCTAACCCATAAAAAAAGGAACGCGCGCATGAAGAAGAATTTTGTTCTGGACACCAACGTTCTGATCCACAACCCACAAGCCCTCCTTTCTTTTGCGGATAATAATGTTGTATTGCCTGTAACGGTCATTGAAGAGTTGGATCATTTCAAGATCAGCCCGGATAAGAAAGGGATGCACGCGCGCCAAGTGTTGCGTGAGATCGATGATCTGATCAAGAAAGGCGCCTTAGATAAAGGCGCTCGCATGAGTAATGGCGGAACTCTGATCATAGCGTTTAGCCCCAAAGACCATATGCCGGATATGGATTCTACGTTAGCGGATAACAAGATTCTATCCGTCGCCTGGGACCTTCAGCGAAAGAAGCAGCCGGTTTTCTTTATATCAAAAGACATCAACGCGCGCATCAAAGCAGAAGCACTCGGGATCAAGACCGCTGATTATGAAAAACAAAAGGTTGAGTATTCTAATCTCTATCGAGGATGGCGGGAAGTAAGTTCGACTAAAGAGGAGATCAATAGGCTTTATTTGCAGGAGCGCTTAGAGGTCAAAGGATACACATTGTTTGAGAATGAACATGTCTTTTTAAAAGCCGCCGACGATCCGAGTTCTTCAGCTGCCTGCCGATATCATAAAACGGAGAACATCCTTGTCCCTATCAAAAAAGAATTCTCCGCGATGGGGATCCGGCCGCTGAACGTAGAGCAGAGGTTCGCTTTTGATCTTCTTCTCAACGATAATATCAAACTTGTCACATTGGTTGGTCAGGCGGGGACAGGGAAGACTTTGATGGCGATCGCGTGCGCGCTGTCAAAAGTCATGGGCAAGGATTCTGCGTATGAGCGTTTATTGGTCGCTCGCCCCATCATTCCCTTAGGAAAAGATATCGGATATTTACCAGGAAGCAAGGAAAAAAAGCTGACCTATTGGATGCAGCCGATCTACGATAATTTGGAATATATTCTCAAGCGTTCCATTTCTGCCAAGGTCAATGGATTGGCGACCAGCGATCTGACCGTTGATCATTTGATGGGCTCTGACGTGATCGAGATCGAAGCGTTGACATATATCCGTGGACGCAGTATTCCAAATCAATTCATGATCGTTGACGAAGCACAAAACCTTACCCCGCATGAGGTTAAGACCATTGTTTCCAGAGCAGGTGAGGGGACAAAGATCGTTTTAACTGGTGACCCAGGACAGATCGACAATCCTTACCTTGACGCGGATTCTAATGGATTGTCTTATACGGTAGAACGCCTAAAAGAACATAAGATCTTTGGGCACGCGCTGTTGACCAAGAGTGAACGCTCAGAATTAGCCTCGCTGGCTGTCGAGGAATTATAGAGCGGAGTTGTAAACGGTCGAAAGAGCTTCGATTAGATTTTTTTGTTGTAACGCGATGTAGGGAAAAACAAAAAGGATAGCGTAAAACGCTATCCTTTTTGTTGTGGAACGATCAAGAATTATTCTGCGATGATCGCTTCAGTAGGGCAAACGGCTGCGCATGCGCCACAGTCAATACATTTCTCAGCATCGATAATGTAAATAGGGTCTCCTTCGCTGATCGCTTCAACAGGGCACTCAGGCTTGCATGTTCCGCACGCTGTGCATTTGCTGGTGATTTTGTGAGCCATAGGTCACATCCTTTCCTTAAAAAAATATGCTTATTTTGATAGTGATTTTAACATATTTTATTATCGTGTAAATCATTTTATTGTCTTTTCGTAACATAATATTATCAGAAATAATAACAATTTTTTCCATTTTTCTGAAAGCGCAGTATAATAATGTCACAAATCATTTCAAAGCGGTCTTTTGGGGAGGATGTATGAATCTTTTATCGCGCTATATGGAGAGGATCAAGGGGTTAGGCCTCTCGCTATGCCTAGGGTTTCTCGCTCTTTGTATCTACCATATATCCAAGAATCATTGGTTAGACCCTCTTTTGATCGCTTTGGTCCTGGGATTAGCCGCACGGCCTCTTTTTTGCAGACAAACACAATTGCTTGCCCATACTAAAGAATTGCCATCACTTTTAATTCCTGTCGGTGTCTTGCTTTACGGCTCCATTAATCTCGATTTTCATCAGGTCGCGGCGGTTAAGATTGATTTTCTTTTTCTGACGTTTTTTGTCTTTATGGTCTTTATTCTCGTCACATTGGCGCTTTCTATCTTTTTAGGCCTTAAGGAGCAAATTGCCTATTTACTTACTTCTGGATCTACGATCTGCGGGGCTTCGGCGATTACGGTGACGTCTCAGGCAGTTGACGCGGAGGCTGATGATGTTTCGATCAGCCTTTTAGCTGTCTTTTTTGCTGGTCTTATCGCCCTTTTTCTTGTACTACCATTTTTACGCTCTTTTTTAGGTCTTTCCCAGGAGAAGTACGCTGTTTTTGCTGGGGCAAGCCTTCAGTTTACAGGGTTCGTTAAGGTCGCTGCGGGTGATCTTACGGAGCAAGCGAGAGCGTTGGCGATGTCCGTCAAGACTGTTCGTTACTTGGGGTTGCTGTTTCTTGTACCGTTTTTTGCCAGTATGATCAAGGGAAGGATCTTTGTTCCTTGGTTTTTGTGGGGATTTTTTATCTCAGGTGTCTTGTTCTCTCTTTTTCAAGACTTTGCTGTTCTTGCGCGGCCTTCTCTGAGGCCTCTTCTGAATGTGCTATGGAGTTCGGCTATGGCGGCCATAGGCTTTAACACGAATATAAGATCTCTTTTTTCTATTCAATATTTGAAGGCTTTTTGTGTTAGCTTGGCTGCGTTCATTGTCGCTGCCTGTGTATTTTTGTTAGGGCTTTCTTTAGGGATGGGGTCATGAGAATAGGTGTTCGCCTTATTCTTGGGTTCCTGACGATATCTCTTCTATTGGCGGTGTTCGGCTATGCCGCGATGAGTGTCAGCCGGCGTGCCTTGGAGCGGTCAATCGGCGATGGGTCTGTCGTCCTTGCTCAGATCGCGATCCGCAATATCGATCATGAGATCTTTAACAAAGCAGAGCTCTTTGAGAGTTTTCTTGATAACGCCATTCTTCAGCAGGCTCTCGCATCTTCGAACAAAGAATTTTCTCAAATAGTTGACGTGGCGCGATACATCGCGCGCGTTGACCAGGAATGGGTTCAGGCCCCGGTCGATAGTCCTTCCTCCGCGATCATAAAAACCATCAACAACGATCTTGCTCGCGAGCTTAAAAATACACAGCGTTTTTATGAACACAAATACAGATACAAAGTTGTTGGAGAAATGTTCGTTACCAACAAGTATGGGGCAATCGTCGCAGCAACAGGCCGGACAACAGATTATAATCAGGCCGATGAATTTTGGTGGCAGGAAGCCAAAGAGAAAGGGTTCTTTGTCGACGATGTGGCCTTGGATACGAGTTCTGGCATCTACGGGATTGCGATCTGTTTGGCCGCTTCGGATCCTGAAGACGAGTTTATCGGAGTTGTCAAGGTTGTTCTAAGTGTTGAACAGTTCTCCAGGATCTTGAAATCTATTCGCACGACATCAGAAGGGCAGGCAGGGCAGAGCTGGGAAGCTTTCGATAGCCGTATCGATTATGAACTGTTTAATCGTAGCGGCCAGATCGTTTGTTCAACGCAAAGATTCAAGCCTTTGCAAGAAAGTCTTATATGGAAAGAATTTTTAAAAGACACGCCAGAGTTCAGCGGTCATCGCATCGTTCGGCTTGCGGCTTCTGACGAAAAGCCCCGTCTTCTCGTTTTTGCACGCTCACAAGGATTCGGGTTTTATCAGGGATTAGGGTGGACCTTAGCTTTAAGCTATCGTATTGAAGATATCTTCTCTCCAGTTTTTAATTTAAAACAGATTCTTTTAGCCCTTGTTCTTTTGTCCCTTCTTTTTTCGTTGGGCATTTCCCTGATGATTGCCAACTCTATTGCTAAGCCTATGGGTATCTTAAAAGATGCCGCCTTGGAAATAGGTAAGGGCGACTTGGATGCGCGCGCCAATATTGTCTCTCAAGATGAAGTTGGTGTCTTGGCGCAAGAGTTAAATCAGATGGCGGCGAATCTAAAGAAGATCACAGCCTCCCGCGATGAGCTCAATAAAGAGATCGCTGAGCGCGCGCGTGCCCAAAAAGAACTTCAACGCCAGAAAGACCTGGCTCAGCAATATTTAGATGTCGCGGGGGTCATGATCCTTGTTTTGGGCGAAGATGGCTATGTTGAGCTTATCAATAACTATGGATGCGAGATCTTAGGGTATACCAAGGACCAAGTGGTCGGCAAAAAATGGTTCGATCATTTTTTGCCCCAAAAGGTTATCCCCTCAGCAAGAGAGATCTTTCAGCGTATCATGTCCGGAGAAGAGGATCTTTTGCGTTTTGTTGAAAATAGCGTTATCACTCATCGGGGTGAAGAGCGCGTGATCTTTTGGAGCAATGCTGTTTTAAGGGATGAGAACGGTAAGGCTATTGGATGCCTATCTTCTGGGGAAGATATCACAGAAAGACGTAAGGCGGAAAAAAGTTTGTTGATCCAAAGGGATTTAGCGATCGGGCTTTCATCGGTCGTTGGACTAAAAGAAGCCTGCCAAACACTGTTAGATTCTCTTCTAAGGTTCCAGGGCTTGGATTCCGGAGGGGTGTATGTCGCGGATGAAAAGATAAAGAAAGCGCGGCTTATCGTCTCTAAAGGTGTCACTCCAGGATTCGCGGAAAGATTCCATCTTTTTGATCTTGATTCATTAGAATCGCAGTTCATTAAGAAAGGGCAGCCGCTTTATATTGACGATGAAGACAGCATGCCTTTTTTGGAAGAAGATCGCCGGCAAGAAGGTTTACGCGCAGCAGCGATCATTCCGATCATGGATCGCGGATTGTTCGTTGGGTTCTTTTTGATCGCATCCCATGTTGTCAAGAATATTCATTTTTCACAGCGCAGCGCGATCGAAACTTTTGCCACATCTTTAGGCAGTATTATTGCGCGTATCCGGACAGAGGATGCCTTAAAGGAAAGTGAGAACTGTTTTCGCGCGATCGCGGAACAAACAGGACAACTCGTTTATGATTACGATATGACAAACGGAGATATCCGATGGTCTGGCGCCATTGATAAAGTCTTAGGCTATAAGCCTGACGATTTCCCGGATTATCATATTGATGACTGGAGCAAGCGTGTTCATCCAGATGACCGTACGCGCGCTACTGAAGCCATTGACCAAGCCGCTAAAGAAGGGACGGTTTATCATGTGGAGTACCGTTTCCGTAAAAAA
>CAZAOD010000022.1:26648-27092 GCA_964486675.1 uncultured Planctomycetales bacterium
ATAACGGTGTTTACTTTTTTAACATGGAAGGCAAGGCCTATCGCATGGTAGGGACTATGACCGATATTACGCGACGGCATCAGGCGGAAGCCATGATACGTCAGAGCGAGGAAAAATATCGCGTTTTGGTGGAAAGCGCAAATAATATTATTTTGCGTCTGGACAAGGAAGGACGCGTTACATTTTTGAATGAGTTCGGGGAGAAATTCTTTGGTTTTATTCAAGAAGAGATCTTAGGAAAAAGCGTTGTCGGCACGATCGTTCCCTTTCATGACGATGCGGGACACGACTTGAAGGTTATGATCGACAATATTTGCGCTCAGCCTGAGCGGTACGCGGTCAATGAAAATCAAAATGTCCGCAAAAACGGGGAACGCATGTGGATCTCTTGGACCAATAGGGCTATTATCAATGACCGTGGAGATCCAGAAGTCCTTTGCATTG
>CAZAOD010000023.1:0-1036 GCA_964486675.1 uncultured Planctomycetales bacterium
GTGTTTTGGAATGAGAGGTTTTTTGGGCAGTCGATGATCTTTTTTTGTGATGTATCTCTTCCGTGGCTTCATTTACATCTTGTGTTTTTGTTTCTTTGCTTGGGCGTCTTGTGATCGTGATCGCTGGCTGATGCATTGAAGCGTTTGGCATAATGCTTGATGTTTGTTTTTGTTCAAATAGTGTCATGGTAATATCTTGTATCGGTGCTTCATGCTCAGAAGGCGATTCTAAGCCTTGAGGGTTGATCCACGCATTGATCAACACAATAAAGGCCAGCAGTATTGTTAAGAAAATGATAAAGATCTTCTTACTTAATCGCGGCATATCAATTTTCCTCCCAAGATAAGATAACGTAGTCGCCTGTGCTTGGCATGTAGGGGGGCGGCGAGCTGATCAGGCGAGGATCGTGAGAATAATCTTTAGTGTAGCCGCTAAGCTTTTGACCTGTTTGGCCGCTAAACGTTCCTACAGGCCCACGTTCATCTTGGATGATCCCTCCATAAACAGTTAGCGTGCCTTTAGCAGCGATGGATGACCAGTTTTGAACCATAAAGGATGTATCGAGCGCCATCAGACAAGCATTGATCTCGACATTATTGGGGGCGTTTTGCGAGATCATGATATCTTTTTCGGAAATAATACCAAGGACATCGTCTGAGTTGGGATTTGTGCGCGGATCATCAGCATAAACAATGCTGCTGGGGATGGTGACCCCTTTGCTGGATCCAACAGTTAGTCTCCCATTGAGCGTCCCGGAAATTGTCAACGTTCCATTGTTAACAAACAAGGCGCCTCCTGCTGGAACGGTCATGGATCTGTTACTCCAATTTCTTGCCGCATTCGTAACGCGCATGGTGCCGTCGTTTTGGAGGGTAATCGTGGTATTTCCTGACAAAAAGAATCCTCCAGCGGAAGCTGCGGAGCGTAGCCCCAGGGCTTGGTTTGGCATAACCCCTGCTACAGCGCTAAACGTCATGCCTTCTTGGAAATCAGGATTATCGTAAGGGGGATTGGACGTTTGGGAAAGATTAATAT
>CAZAOD010000023.1:1046-10656 GCA_964486675.1 uncultured Planctomycetales bacterium
ATCTTATATAATCATCAACAGAGCTTACTTCACCTCCAAAAACTGGATCTTTATAGATATGAAAATGGGCATTAGTGTGCGTTGGCCCATCAAGCGAATCGTTCATGCCAAACCAGACAGGAATATTGGTGAAGGTTTCGCGTTCCGTAAACCATAGGTAGCGGGCAAAGTTATCTACCTGTACATAGCTTGACATTGTTCGACTAAGGCCGCCATAGACTCCTGTAGAAGTTATCAGATATCTTCGAATGGCGCTTCCGACCCCTCCGATCATTCCAAGATCATCAATAAAAACAGTGTAATGCCCTCCACCAAGATCTTGCGCCCCGCCCCAAGGGTCTGTTTTATCGCCGACAGGAGGGGATGGCTGGCTTCGCAGCCAGAATATTGCATGATCAAGCCCTGCCTCCGACAAGTAAAAAGCTTTTGTCCGGCGGTTAAAGATATCTGCTGTTGTTTTGTTATTAATACTTATTGAAATAAAAGCCGTGATAAATATCAACAGAATGCATAGGACAAAAAGGGTGATGATCATGGCCACGCCATTTTTATTTCTTAGTTTTTCTACGTGTAGGATCATATCAGTTTCTCATTTTTATCAGTATTTGACCCAGATCTTGAAGTTGTTTTCCGGATTCTGATTTTCTCTGCACGATCATGTCGACCTGCAAAAGGTCCATTGGCGATACCGGCCTGCTGAACAGTAATGACACGACATTATTTGCCAAGATTATGGTTGCCCCAGATGTTGTGCGAATTAGTTGTTGAGAATTATTTAGCTCATATGTGATCTCATCTGACCATTCAATATTGCCGCTCAAGCTGAGAATAGAATTATTCCCATCAACATCTTCAGGGATTCTAAAAGTAAGCGTCTCAGCGACGTTACCAGCGTTTAGGCTTATTTGGGAAGGACGAGTTTCTTTGATCTCGCGCTCGATCTTTGAGAAAGCTTTTATAATATCGCTGCGTAGCTCGACCGCCGTGTTATTCGTGAACCATGAGCTACTGCCGACAGACATGATTTGAAAAGCCGCCAGGATCAAAAATGTTAGGATGCTTATGGCAATAAGCATTTCAACGAGCGTAAAACTTTTTTGTGTGTTATCGATTCGCAATTTTTGTCACCATTTGCACCGGTGAATCTGCAATATTGTTATTGTTGAGATCCTCGCTCTCGGACAGGACCCCATCTAGATTAATGTCTTCTCCTATTACGCGTTCACCTTGACGCCAGCAGATACTGATTACCACTTCCAGGAGTTCTGGGTTGGCATCGTTGATATGTACAAAGCCGCTGCTCTCAGGGATCTCGTTTAATGTGAACGTTAGACCGCTATAATCATCAACAATATTTGAAAATATGCTGCTGCGGATCTCTTCCATGAGGCCAATCGCGGCATTTGTCGCAATATTGATATTTCGAGATGTGGCGATCAGGGCAGAGCAGAGGGTATAGACGAAAATGATGCCGCAGATCGTGAAGGCAAGAATACCTGTAGCGATGAGTAGTTCAGAAAGGCTTAGGCCTTTGGAGGAGAGGGCAATTCTGAGAAGGTTTCTTAGTTGAAAGAATCGCATAAGCTTCAACCTTCCTCATCTAAAGTATAGATGAGGAAGGATCAGGTTGCAATATTATCTTGCTGACGGGCTTTCCGAGGTCAATAGGATTTGGACGTGAGGTTTGCCGGTAATATACGCGTGGACGATGCGCTGAAGATCAGTCTTATTCACTTGAGAGATGTTCTTCTCATAGTTAAGAAAAAGGTCGAAATCAAGCCCATAAAGAAGATATTGAGCGGCTTTCGAGGAAAGAAAGCCATTATCCTGACGGTTGATCAGATTGCGTGTTGTGAGGTCTGTTTTTGCTTCGCTGATCTCTTGGTCTGTGACACCGTGCATTGTTAAAAGTTTTATCTGTTCATTGATCCCTTTTATGACCTCATGCTGTTTTTCAACAGAGGTTCCAGCGTAAATACCAAAAAAACCATTCTCGTAGCTTGGAAGAGAAAAGAAGTTCTGGATGTATGTTAGATTGTTCGCGTTACGGATGTTATGGATCAGGCGTCCATTATGCCCTGACATGATCGATTGTAATATATCAAAACTATAGACATCAGGGTCGTTCATGCGCAGGCCAGGGAAGCCATAAAAAACAAAGGCGCCTTGGCGGTCAACAGAGACCGTCAGGTCTTTTGTTTCGGTTAACGAAGGAACGAGCGCAGGTGCAAACGGAGCAGTGCGTGCTGGCGGTCGCAACCGCGTGAAGATTTTTTCTGCTTCGTGGATCGCTTTTTCAGGTGCCACATCTCCAGCGATAGCGATGATCATGCTCTCGGGTGCGGCGAAACGATGATAAAAGTCAAGGATATCCTGACGTGTTAATTTTGAAACACTCTCAATGGTCCCGTTTCCAGAATAGGCGTAAGGGTGCTCTTGATAGAGAGTTTGTTTTAGCTTGATGAAGCCGCGGGAAAACATGTTGTCATTTTCTGCTTGAATGTCCAAAAGGCTTTTGTTCTTCGCTTGCTGTAAGCGATCATTGGAAAAGACAGGTTTTTTAAGTATTTCTCCCAAGGTCTGCAGGGTGAACAAGAGATCATCTTTGAGCATGTTCACGCGGATCCCGAAACTGTTATCATCGGAAAATGATTGAATGCGAATGCCGCGATCTTCCAGAAGCGTGGCGATCTCTTGATTGTTTTTTTGTTCGCGGATGAGCATGTGCGCGCATATCTTGGATAATCCGCTTGTCGTTGGTGTTTCTGCTAGCAAGCCTCCTTTAAAAAGAACGGTCATCGAGATCGATGGGGTTAGGGTGTTCTGAACAGCAATGATCTGCGCACCATTCTTTAGGACCTTGCTTTTCCATGGAAGTTTTTGTCCATAGTCAGGTGTCTTAGTCGCTACTGCGGCGGACGATTCTGATTTCGGCAAAAGGATCGAAGCGGTTGATCGTTCAGGCTGAAGGTATCGCTTTGCCGCGGCTTGCAGCTGGGAAGCTGTTATGCGAGAGATCGCTTGAATATATTTTTGCGAAAAAAGAGCGTCTGCGGTCAAAAGGCGTTCTAAGCTTAATGAACTTGCGATCGCGCCAAGTGAGCCGCGGGAAGAAATATAGTTAGCGATCAGCAATCGTTGAGCGCGTTTAAGTTCAGAGGGTGTGACAGGTCTTTGCTGTAGCCTAAGGAGTTCTTCTGCGACTATATTTTTGACTTGAGCAATATTTTTGGAATTTAAAACAGAGGATATCGTAAAAAGTCCAGCATCGTAAAGCGTGTCGTTCGACGCATAAACAGATTGCACGAGCTGTTCTTTTTTTACAAGTTTTTCGTAAAGACGCGAACCTTGTCCCTGGCCTAAAATAACAGCCACAAGGTCCAAAGCAGGCATGTCGGGATCAAGGACTCCGGGCGAATGAAATCCAATGGATAGACGGCTCATGTCGATATCAAACGGTTTCTGGGTGGCGCGAGGCATGATCTGGGCTGGCTCTTTTGGCAAAAGAGCCGGTTCGTAAGAGGGAGGGCCCATCATGAGGATTTGTTTTTCAATCGCATCAAAAACATCTTGCGCTTTGATATCACCGGCAACGGCAAGGACGGCGATGTTGGGGGTAAAACGTTTGTAGGATTCGCGGACATTGTCAGGCGTTGCGGCTTCAAAAGAAAGAGCGTAACCAAGTACTGGATGCTGATAAGGATGAACTTGAAAAGCTGTTGCCCAGAGGCGTTCGTTCACTTCCGCGTCGGGGCTGTCTTCGTAAAGAATGATCTCTTTGTGAACAACTTTTTTCTCGTTCAGGATCGCGTTATCGTCCAAGTTTGGAGAAAAAGCCATTTCATTGATCAGGTTTAGAGCCTCAAGCGCGTTGCGTTTGGGGACCGTGATGTAGACACAGACCGTATCGGCCGATGTTGAAGCGTTGAATGTTCCGCCCAGGGTTTTGATGATCTTTTGCACATCGCCTTCATTGGGATGGGAGCGGGTGGAGCGTATCATCAAATGTTCGATCAGATGAGACAGGCCGTAACCGCAGAATCGGCCCTCATTGGCACTGCCTGTCTTAAAGGTGATGTTCAAAGACACCAGCTCGCTGCCTGGATATTCCTGAACAAGGACAATGAGGCCGTTGTCAAAAGTTTTTTCGTGGACGGGGATGTCCTGCGTAAGATCCATTGCAGGGTCAGCACAAAGGATGCGGGATGACAGAAGGACAAAAAGGCATACGGCCAAGATCATCAATTTTTTCATGATAACTCCTTTAAATGAATACAGCTATCTTAACAAAAAATATATTGGCGTCAACAGAGGAAAATGTAAAAATGCTTGCAGGAAGCTTTTTGCAGGTGTAATTTATAGCGAATTCATTTTATTAGGAAGGGCAAATGAACAAAGATTTCTTAGAGATCTCGCGCCGCTGCGGCCGTGCGATGGGGGACTATGAGATGTTGCGCGGCGCAGACCGCGTGCTGATCGCGGTTTCTGGCGGCAAGGACAGCCTTGCGTTATTGCACATATTGCTGTATCGCCAGAAGATCCTTCCTTTTCATACGACTTTGAAAGCCGTTCATGTCGACATGAGCTTTCCCGGTTTTCCCGTTAAAAAACTTGAGCGTCATTTTCAGCAACTTGGCGTTGATTATCATATTGAAAAGATCGATCCTTTTAAAGGAAAAGAAGCTCGTGGCCTGAATTGTTTTTGGTGTTCACGCAGCCGTCGCAAGGTCCTTTTTGATCTCGCCCAGCGTTTCGGTTTCAACAAGATCGCGTTTGGTCATCATATGGACGATATCGTTGAAACGATCCTTTTAAATCTTTTTTTCCGAGGGGAACTTGGGGCAATGCGCCCTAAACAGGATCTTTTCGATGGGAAGCTGACATTGATCCGTCCTTTGGCGTATGAGAAAGAGGAAAGGATCGCTAAGCTCGCGAGAGCCTTGAAATTGGATAAAGTATGTCCTTTTCGATGCCCTCAAGAGAACGATACTCAGCGCAAGATGATCAAAAGGCTTTTAGCGCGTTTAGAGAAGAAAAACCCATCGATCAAAAAAAATATTTTTCATAGTCTGCGCAATGTTCGCGAGGAGTATTTGTTGGATCTGCCGGCTTAGATTTTCTGAAAAAAGCGTTTACTTTTTTTGGCTTTTCAGTATACTAAATTATCCAACCAAGCTTTAATCATCAAACGAAAGGAAAAACAATGGCTGTTTCTTATAAAAAATTAGGTCTTGTTAATACCCGAGAAATGTTCCAGAAAGCGATGAAGGGAGGGTATGCTGTTCCTGCGTATAATTTTAACAACATGGAGCAGATCCAGGCGATCATTACGGCCTGTCTTGAAACCCAATCGCCGGTTATCTTGCAGGTATCAAGCGGTGCCCGCAAGTATGCCGATCAAACCCTTTTGCAGTACATGGGCCAGGGCGCTGTTGAGATGATGAAAGTGCACGCCAAGGCTAAGGGTTTAAAAGAGATCCCGATCGCGCTTCATTTGGATCATGGAGACACCTTTGAGCTTTGCAAATCATGTATCGAGTCAGGATTTTCATCGGTCATGATCGACGGATCGCACCATCCGTATGATAAGAATGTTGAGCTGACCAAGCAGGTCGTGGAATACGCGCACCAATTTGACGTAACCGTTGAGGGGGAGTTAGGCGTTTTGGCCGGCATTGAAGATGAAGTTTCCGCGGAACACTCCACCTATACTAAACCGGAAGAAGTCATTGATTTTGTTTCAAAAACAGGCGTTGATTCCTTGGCCATATCGATCGGGACATCTCACGGTGCCAATAAATTCAAGCCAGATCAATGCACTCGCAACGCAGATGGCGTCCTGATCCCGCCGGAATTACGTTTCGATATCCTTGAAAAGATCCAGGAAAAGCTTGCAGATTTCCCGATCGTTCTTCATGGCTCATCTTCCGTTCCTGTTGAAGCGGTAAAGATCATCAACAGCAATGGTGGGGCTTTGAAAGATTCCATCGGTATTCCTGAAGATCAGCTTCGAAAAGCCTGTCAATATAATGTCTGTAAGGTCAATATCGATTCAGATGGACGTTTATGGATGACAGCGGCTATTCGTAAGCTATTCAATGAGAAGCCTGCGGAATTTGACCCGCGTAAATATTTAGGGCCAGCTCGTGACGCATTGGTTTTGATGTATAAACATAAGAACGAAAAAGTGCTGGGCTCAGCTGGAAAAGCTTGATCTTAAGGTAAGGCCCGCCTTATTAAAAAAGGCGGGCCTTTTTTCTGGTAGCATGTTGCAAGATTGGTCAGGTCAATGAAGATATCAGGGATTTTTCAGACTAAACGATTAAGGCTGATAGCGACAACTGTTGCGCTGGTCAATGTTTTCTGTCTATCTTTTTTCTCGCCTTTAATGGCCGATGATGGCGCTGACCAGACGATCTGCCTATCTTATCTTACAGGGGTTGGTTGCAGCAATTGCGCCGTTGTGGACCCGCTGCTTTTTCAAAAGCTTGTTTCAGAATATCCTAATCTTATTATTTTAGAGTACGAGATCTATCATAAAGGTAAAGAGAATCAGGAGATCAAAGACCGTTATTTTCAAGCGTATAATAACGGCCAGCCCGGAGGCGTTCCATTCCTTATTTTTGACAAAGATAAAACGGCAATGGGGCGTATTAAAGTCGCTGAAGCTCTTTCTCAGATCGATGTGATCAGTTCGAATTCGTGTCCGTTGCCTGATGGAACAAGCGTGGATTTTCGCCAACTTGATATCGGTCAGCTTCCAGGGAAGGTTAGTATTTGGACAAAAAATCGTGTTCTGATACGGGAAGAAGGCCAGACGGATAACACGTTGCTGCGCAAGCTTTTATTGGATCCAAACATTTGGAAGATATTGTCTCGCGCTAAGCATGAGAAGATAGAGGCCTTTCCTGTTGAGATCTCCCAGGGTATGATCGTTTTTGATAGCGCTGTTCGAGTCGGGGGATGGATTCTGCAGTGGAATGACGATCCTAACATGCTGGCGCAAAGTTTTTCAAATCGCTTTACGAAAGCAATGACCTGGTTTTTTCCGTTACTGTTATTTTTCTTGTTGTTTTTCGCGTTTTTACGGATTGAAAGAACAGGATCAGGTATTCGGTTTAAGATCTCTATCCCGCAAAATCGTCGCAAAGATTATCTCCTTGTTGCCGGATCTGCTGCTTTTCTGTTAGCATTTTTTATTCTTGTAAAAGCTTTAGATCCTAAAGCCGTTGAGCAAGCAGGATATTATTTGCCTCTTCCGCTGTTTACGCTGATTATTGGTTTTGTCGATGGTTTTAATCCGTGCAACATGTTTGTTTTGACATGCTTGATGGCTCTTTTGGTTTCGACATCGGATTCACGCGTGCGGCTTTATATTGTCGGGTTGAGTTTCGTCGTGACGGTATTTTTGTTGTATTTTTTGTTCATGGCCGCCTGGCTCAACGTTTTTCAATATATCAGTTTTATATCGCCTTTGCGTATCGGTATTGGGATCTTATCGCTTGTCGCGGGGGTCATTAACTGCAAGGATTTTCTCTTCTTTAAGAAAGGCATCAGCTTGACGATCCCTGACGCTCAGCGCGGACCGTTAATGAAAAAGGTTTACGCGATGAAGCATCTGATCCAGCAAGGGTCTTATCCTGTCCTAATCCTATCATCGATCGCTTTGGCAGTTCTTTCTTCTTTGGTCGAGATCCCTTGCACAGCAGGATTCCCGATCATTTATACGGGCATCCTTTCTGGCAGGGCCTTAGATAATACAGCGAGTTACTATCTTTACCTATCTTTTTATAATCTTTTGTATGTTTTTCCATTGCTGGCGATAGTCAGCATTTTTATTGTGAGCTTTAAAGGGCAGCCGATCTCTCAGAGGCAGATGGAGACCTTAAAGTTTATTGGCGGCCTTATCATGATCCTTTTAGGTGTTGTTCTTTTGGTCAATCCAAGCCTTGTGGGTATCAGCATAGGATAGAGCAGAGGCTTGGTCAAAAACGAAAAACGCCTATACAAGATAATATAAATTTGATATATTGATTTGTTTTTCGTTGCCAAGATCAAGGCCGATACGCGTTTTTTAAAACCAAAATTACTATTCGCGACGCGCGTTAGGCCTGAACAACCAAATTGTAAAATTTGGGCCATTAGCTCACCTGGTAGAGCAAGTGACTCTTAATCACTGGGTAGCAGGTTCGACTCCTGCATGGCCCATAAAATTTATCTCCTCACTTTTAGACATAGAGTGAGGGCAGTAGATCGTAAATCTTTGAGAATTTATATTTATTTTGAAAGGGGATGTTGTGGCAGAGCAATCAAAAGTTATCGAGGAGTTGAAGACAAAAGCCGTAGAGATCCGTAAGCATATCCTTACAATGACTAACACCGCTGGCTCTGGCCATCCAGGAGGTTCTCTCTCGGCAGTAGAGATTTTGGTCGCACTGTATTTTTCGAAACTCCATCATAATCCATCCCAGCCGCAATGGGAGGATCGCGATCGGCTGATCATTTCTAAGGGCCATGCTTCGCCGGTTGTCTATGCTGTTTTGGCTGAGGCTGGTTATTTCCCTAAAGAGGAGCTTGTAACCTTTCGCAAGCTTGGAACGCGCTTGCAAGGACATGTGCATCGTAAGGTGCCGGGTGTAGAGTTGAATACAGGTTCTTTAGGGCAAGGATTGTCTGTCGCCAATGGCATGGCTATCGCAGCAAGGCTAAAAGCAAAGACGCATAAAGTGTATTGTCTGTTAGGCGATGGAGAGATCCAGGAAGGCTCGATCTGGGAAGCAGCTATGTCAGCGGCGCATTATAAGTTAAACAATGTGTGTGCGATCGTTGATTATAATAAGGTTCAGGAAAATGGTGCTGTCAAAGAGATCATGAACCTTGAACCGCTGGTGGAGAAATGGAAAAGTTTTGGATGGGAAGTTGTGGAAGTTGATGGCCACAATATCGTAGAACTTATGCGCGCTTTCGATCAGTTCCACTCCGCAACGAAGCCATATGTTATTGTTGCGCATACGGTCAAAGGCAAAGGTGTGTCATTCATGGAAGGGACGTGCAAGTGGCATGGCAAAGCGCCAAACAAGGATGAAATGAGTGCCGCGCTGAAAGAACTTTTAGAAGGGAAAGTGGTGTGATGGAATTTGTGCCAACAAGAGATGGTTTTGGGACAGAATTAGTCGCGTTAGGCAGGGAACGGCAAGATATTGTTGTTGTATCAGCCGACCTTGAGGATGCGACAAGGGCTGAGTATTTCAAGAAGGAATTTCCAGATCGGTTTTTTACCCTTGGCATTGCTGAGCAGGACATGATCGGTACTGCTGTTGGCTTAAGCCTGCAAGGCTATACGGTCTTTTCTTCATCATTCGCGGTGTTCATGACCAATCGAGCGTATGATATGATCCGTATCGGTGTTTGCCAGAATAACGCGAATGTCAAAATTGTTTGCTCGCACGCAGGCTTAACGGTTGGCGAAGATGGGGCTACGGCGCAATCTTTGGAAGATATCGCTTTGATGCGTGTTTTGCCGAACATGGTGGTTGTTTGTCCTGTTGATACGATCGAAGCAAAAAAAGCAACACGATGGATGGCAGAGCATTATGGACCCGCCTATATG
>CAZAOD010000023.1:10666-24919 GCA_964486675.1 uncultured Planctomycetales bacterium
GTCCGGTCTATCTTAGGACAAGCCGTGCTCCCTTGGCGGTCGTCACGAAAGAGTCTGACCCTTTTATTTTCGGGCGAGCGAATATACTTCGGGAGGGAAATGATGTGACGATTATCGCTTGTGGCGCGATGGTTTATGAAAGTTTGCAGGCCGCGGAGCTTCTTAAAAAAGAAGGTGTTGATGCGCGGGTTGTGAATATGCATACCATTAAACCTATCGATCATGAAATGGTCATTGAAAGCGCTAAAAAAACACGCGCGATCGTCACGGCGGAAGAGCATCAGATCGCCGGAGGCTTAGGCAGCGCGGTTTGCGAGGTTCTGGGACAAAATTATCCTGTTGTCGTTGAAATGATCGGAATGCGTGATAGTTACGGTGAGACCGGGGATCCTCAAGGCTTATTAGCTAAGTACCATATGAAAGATGTTGATATTGCTCAAGCCGCACGTAAAGCGATCAAGCGTAAGTAATAATCTTGAGAATATATTCTTCTTCGGGCAACTTGAAAAAGTTGCCCTTTTTGTTAAAACAGAGAATAAAAAAATATTTATTTTCAATAAATGTTAAAATAACAAAAAGGAGTCCTATGAAAAGATATATCTTTTTGCTGATCGTTGTTTTTATCGTTGTCGCTATGAGTAGCTGCAGCGGGGATAAGCGACCAAGGTATAAAAATCTCGCGTTTGAGTTCCTTTTAAAGTACAACCCTTCTTGGGAGGTCAAAGAAAAGATCGGTTCTGCGATTGTTGCTTTTTTGGCGCCTAAGCAAAATGATCTCGACTTCTTTCAGGAAACCGTAACGATTACAGTGCAGGAGCTTTTAGAGTCGATCTCACTTTCAAATTATACCAATGCGGTTGTGGAACAAACAAAAGCAATGAAGACGATGAAAGATGTTGACGTTCGGATCATCGAGTCTTCTCCTTTGACGCTGTCGGGAATCCCTGCCCACAAGCTTGTTTATACTTTAACGCAATATGGAAATCCACCGCAGGCTGTCGAGGCTGGAATACTCCCGAGCGTTGACACTGAAGGGATGACCGTTAAGATCATGCTCACTTGGGCGATTAGACGTAACAAAGTCTACCTTATTACTTTTGTTTCCCAAGAAGAAGGTTATGATACATACCTTAAGGATGTCGAAGGGATGCTGCAGTCGTTTCGCTTTATGTAGATTGTGATCTATGAAAGAGTGTTTCGCTTGCCATATTTTTTATAAAGAATCGATCATGCATTGCCAGCATTGCGGTCAAACTCTGACTGAGGTATCTTTGGGTGAGGCTTTAGCGCATACACGTCAGCGGTTCTTAAGACATTTTAGTGAGGATAAAAGCGTTCATTGTCTTGATGCGCATACAAAATATGTGGCCAGCAGTTATTTCAACAATCATTCGTTGTTTTTGTATTTTGACCTCAACAAAAATCACATGAAGTATGGGCCGAAATTTGAGCGATTCTTTATCCAGCCGATCAACTGTACAGCGCTCATTAATTTTCCTTGGTTTGTTTTTAATGTCCTATACACGAATTATTTTCATTACACGTATACGAGTTTTTGTCCTCGCTGTTACTGTAAATGTCGTTTAGGAAATCATTCAAAAGACGAATGCGAGTACAACATTACCTACTTTCAGATCTTGCGTGATGTCTTTAACGGGGATATTATCTATACGCGGTCGATCTATGAGACGCATGATAAAGAGCTTCGCCAGAGGGGTTTGGCAAGCGCGTTCTCTGATCTGAGCCGCCGTCATAAGGCTGTTGAGATCTCCTTAGATCTTCTATCTATTGGTTTATCTGTTCTCTTCTGGATCTTTGTGGGTGTTTACGTTAGTTTTCCGATGGCCAAGGTTTTGATGCAGAAGATGCAGTTTCTTGATGCTTACGAGTGGAGATTATTTTGAAGGTAAAGGGATGAACTGGTCGAACACTTACACGCAATTTCAACTTCTTAGGCAAGTACCGATCTTTGCCAGTTGCAATTGGCTTGAACTTTATTTTATCGCTGAGCGCATGGAAACAGTATCGTTTAGAAAGAATGAGACTGTTTATCGTAAAGGTGATCCGGCAGACGCGTTTTATTGCGTGGTTTCGGGGCGTTTGCTTGCTTACAACTGCGACGCTCATGGCCGCAAGAACGATGTTGAGTATATTTATCGGGGAATGTATTTCGGGATTGTATCTTTACTGACAGGAGAGGCCCATTCGTTGAATTTCGATGTTCTTAACGACGCGGTTTTGATCCGTATTGAAAAAAATAAATTCAATGAAATTCTTAAAAGGATCCCCAGGCTTGGCCTTGAGATCAGCTATAGCCTTTCTCGGAGACTAAGAAAACAGCAGCGACTGGAAAAAAATATTTTTGAGAGTACGATCATCGCGGTCTATAGCCCTTTTCATCGGATCGGAAGTTCTTTTTATGCTTTTAATCTTGCCCAGCAGCTTTATCGTGAGTCAAAACGTAAGGTAGTCTTTGTCCATTTATTCAAAGCTTCTGAGCAGGACCCTTTAGGCGGTGAAAAGAAAAAAAGTGCCTTAATATGGAAAAGGCCTGCCGTAGATTTTTCCGTTTTGACTCAAAACACTATCCCAGTAGACGAGATGATCAGCAGAACCGGCGATGTTGATCTTTTGCATGTTTGTTTTGAATCTGGAGCTAAGGACCTTTCATCTCATATTAGCCATTTTGTCAGCACGCTTGCGCATGATTATCATTATATTGTGCTTGACCTTCCTAATCATGCGGATTCGCTTGTTTTTAAGACGCTTACACAATCTGATGAATGCCATCTTCTTTTGGGCCCCTCATCTCAAGAGCTTGAATTGGCAAAACCCGTCGTGCGACAGCTCAAGGACGCGTTTAGCGGCCCGGGGGAAAAGAATCGTTTTAAGATCTTTATTCGCGAAAGGCCTGAGGAGCGCTCACTCACATTCCATGATCTTGAGAAAATTTTAGCACATACGGTATACGCAAAGCTGTCTGATGTAGCGGCTTGCGACCTTCTTGCGCGGTATTCTTGCGAATATTTGGACATTGTCCTTCCTTCCGTCGATACAGTTTTCGCGCAGCAGGTTCGTCGCCTAGCCCGAGAGATCACTAAGGTACAGATCGGTTTGGCATTGGGAGGAGGAGCTGCTTTTGGATTGTCCTTGATAGGTGTCTTACGAGTTCTGGAGAAAGAAAAGATCCCTGTTGATGTTGTGGCGGGAAGCAGTATTGGAGCCCTGATCGGAGGGATGTGGGCTTTAGGATTTAGGGCTGATGAGATCGCGGATTTTGCTAGGGAGTTTCGCTCTAAGTTGCGATGTTTAACTTTATTAGATATTGTTTTTCCGCGTTCAGGGTTGATCGGCGGCCGCGGTATCAAACGGTGGCTGCGCGGCAAAATAGGATCAAAAGATTTTCAGGAGACAAGGATCCCGTTAAAAGTGGTCGCTTTTGATATTTTACGCCACGAAGAGCGTGTTATTGAGCAGGGGGATATTGTCGATGCGATCCGCCAGAGTATTTCTATTCCAGGCTTTATGTGTCCGGTTCGACGTCAGGGGCGCGTGATGATCGATGGAGGCATGGCGAATCCATTGCCGGTCAATGTTTGTCTGTCATTGGGCGTTTCTAAGGTTATCGCGGTCAATATCATGAAATCGCCGGATGATATAGCCAGGGATATGGAAGCCTTAAAAAAAGAGCAAGAAGACGAGAACCGGGTCCGTCTCATTTCAGCGCCAGGGAGATTCATCAAGTGGAAAATAGTTTCTTTCTTTCAGCGATTATGGTCTGCGAACATCTTTGATCTTATTGTTAAAAATTTTCTTTCGATGTGCTATGTTCTGGCTGAACAAAGTGGACAGCGCGCGGATGTTGTTATTCACCCAGACCTTACTGGGGTCGATTGGTATGAATTGTATAAGGTTGATGAGCTGATCGATCGAGGCGAGAAAGCAGCGCAGGCGCGTCTTCAGGAAATTCGCGAGCTCATTTATCGTTAAAAATGGAATAGAAAATGAAGAAAACGATCCGTCCTTGGGGCGAGTATCATAAGTTTTTTGAGGAATCAGGTGTTTGGGTAAAACGCGTTTCAGTCAAGCCCAAGAGCCGCCTTAGCCTTCAGAAACATTTTAAAAGATCTGAAAAATGGATCATTGTTAGCGGTATCGGCAAAGCTGAGGTCAATGAAAAGAATATCGCGCTTACTGCCGGAAGTGTTGTTGATATTCCAGTGCAGTCTGTCCACCGTATTGCGAATACATCCAGGACCGTGGACCTTGTCTTTATTGAGGTCGCTTGTGGAAGTTATCTAGGGGAAGATGATATCATCCGTCTTGAGGATGATTATGCGCGGGATGGTCGATGAAGCGCGTTATTACCAAGGCCGCGCTGGATGAGATCATCAAGATCCATCAACTGTCTCGCCGATGCAATGGATTGCGCCAAAAGGAACACTTGGCTAAACTTTTGAAGTTGATGCGCAGTCATGCCAAAGAGATCACAGAGCTTTACCGGAAAGGTGACTCGCATTATTTAACAGAGGTTGGGGACCTGATGATCCTATGCTTTGAGCTTCTTTTGGAGAATAAAAAGAGCATTGACGCGACCGCCCGATCATGCTTTGGCCGCTATGAAAAGAAACTAACACATTTATTAAAGAGGCCTTAATGAAAAAAGTAATGACAAAGATCATCTGTACATTGGGTCCTGCCAGCAATCAATTAAGCACTCTCAGGCGCATGATGGTGGCCGGCATGGATGTCGCGCGCTTGAATTTCTCTCATGGCTCCCATGAAGAACATCTGAAACGCATCCTTCTTGTTCGCCATCTGAACAAAACACATCGTCGTCGTTTACGCATCCTGCAGGACCTGGAAGGATTTCGTATCCGTATTGGCACGCTCGAAGGTTGGAAAGACCGCGTTGTGATCCTGAAAAAACATCAAAAGATCTTTTTATCAAATAACACAAAGAACGTTTCTAAGGATGTTGTTTTGTTTGATTATGAGGGCAGCTTAAAAGATATCCGTGTGGGAAGTCATTTTTTTATTGATGACGGTAACATTGTTCTTTGTATCAAGAAAGTCACAAAAGATCTTCTTGAGGCGATCGTGGTCGTTGGAGGGACATTAAAAGAGAATAAAGGTATCAACATTCCTGACGTAAAACTAAAATTTTCAGGTGTCACGGATAAGGATCGCCAGGATCTCTTATTCGGCATTAAGCATGGTGTTGATTTTGTCGCCCAGTCCTTTGTGCGTGACCATAAGGATGTGTGTAATATTAAAGATATTTTATCCCAGCATGGCTCTCGCGCTAAGGTGATCGCGAAGATCGAGTGTCGTGAAGCGATCAAGAATATTGATCGTATTTTGCCTGTGTGCGATGGCATTATGGTTGCCCGCGGCGATCTTGGGGTCTGTCTGCCGATCTACACGATCCCATTCCTGCAAAAAATGTTGATCAAGAAAAGTAGGGCGTATGGCAAGTTTGTCGTCACGGCGACGCAAATGTTAGAAAGCATGACTGAACATGTTCGCCCCACTCGCGCGGAGGTTGCGGATGTAGCTAATGCCATTATCGATGGGACACATTATACGATGTTATCCGCGGAGACTGCTGCCGGACAATACCCAGTGGAATCGGTTAGTATGATGAATGATATTGCTCGTTACACGGAAAGCTGTCTGACTAATCCGCAGCGCATAAGGGTCTTGCTGTAAAAAAAGGCACTGCAGGGATCCTTATTTTTAATAGAAGAAAATTTTATTTGTATTAAAATAAGTGCAACAAGGAGGCGAACATGAATGACGCTACGATAGGGACTCAGTTCTTGATCCGCGTTGACAATAAGGTGGGAACGTTGGCTGAGGTGATGAGCCTTATTTCATCATCGGAGATCAATGTTATCGGCGTATGCGCGTATGCGATCGATAACAATGGCTTCATTATGTTCGTTACGGAAGACAATAAAAAAGCAAAAAAGATCCTAGAGGAAAAGCATTATGATATCAGGGAAGAAGAGGTTGTTCTTCTTACGATCGATAACAAACCAGGCGTTTTACATGCGGTCACTCAGCGTATCGCGGATGTCGGGATCGACATCACGCTTGTTTACGGCAGCGTTGAGCGCAAAGGAAAGAAGAGCCAGGTCGTGGTTATTTCAGAAAATAACAACGCTGTTATCGCTGCGATCAAAACGATGTAATGAATTTTTGAAAGGATATTTCAGGAGGCTGTATGGATGCGTATTCATGGGCGATATTAACTGCGTTGATCTGGGGCTTTGTGCCCATTCTTGAAAAGGTCGGTCTTTCCAATATTCATCCAACACTGGGCGTCTTTTTTCGCTCTCTGGGTGTTGTTATCGGGATCTTTATTTTTGGCTTCTTCCTTGTCAAGCCCGCACAATTACGTGCGGTGGATATCAAGGCGGTTACTTTTCTGATTACCGGAGGTTTTCTTGCAAGTTTCTTAGCCCAGATGACATTTTATAACGCCTTAAAACTTGGTGACGTTTCGAAGGTTGTCCCGATCTCCGCGAGCTATCCATTGATCACGTTCATCTTAGGCATTTTGATCTTTAAAGAAGGATTTTCTGTTGTTAAATGTTTAGGGGCCGCGGCCGTTATCATCGGCATTTGGGCTATCAAGGTCGGGTAAATGCATGCTCTCACAATTTTTTAAGTTCCAAGATCACCAGACCCATTTTCGACAAGAAGTTTTGGCTGGGCTGACAACATTTTTAACCATGGCTTATATTATTTTTGTTCAGCCTGCCGTTTTATCTAAGGATTTCTTAGGCCAACCCACGGGGATCGATCCTCAAGCGGCACTTCTGGCCACATGCGTGGCAGCTGCGTTCGGTTCCATCGCTATGGGTTTGTATGCCAACTATCCGATCGCCTTAGCTCCAGGGATGGGGGAGAATTTCTTTTTTGTTTCGACCGTTGTTGCCTTGACAGGTTTAGGGATGGCAAACGCATGGCAGGTCGCGCTAGGGATCGTTTTTATTTCAGGGTGTCTTTTTTTTCTTTTGTCTGTTCTACGTTTGCGAGAGATGATCGTTAACGCGCTTAGTCCAAGCTTGCGCAACGCGATCGCAGTGGGGATAGGCTTGTTCATTACGTTCATCGGCTTTCAGAACGCGCAGATCATTATTGCCAAGCCTGGAACAATGGTCGGCTTGAATACGCACTTTACAACACCTGCGATCGTTGTTTTTACCGCAGGGATGATCGCAACAGCTGTCCTGCAGATCCGAAGGGTTCGCGGCGCGATCCTCTGGGGGATCGGGACATCAAGCGTGGTGGCCTTATGCTTGGGCCAAGTTCATTATAATGGTTTCTGGGGTTTGCCGCAGATCACAACGCCAGCGGCTTTTCGTATGGACCTTCTGGGCGCTTTGTCCTTAAAATGTCTGCCGTTCATTTTTGTTTTTTTGTTCATGGATGTTTTTGATACGATCGGGACCTTGATGGGTGTGGCGGAAACCGCGGGCTTTGTTAAGGACAATACGATCCCGCGCGTCAACAAAGTGCTGATCGTTGATTCCGCGGCAACTGTTGTAGGCGCATGTTTAGGGACAAGTACGGTCACCAGCTACATTGAAAGCGCCGCCGGCGTCGCTTATGGCGGAAGGACAGGATTGACAAGCGTTGTTGTCGGTGTCCTTTTTCTCGTGGCCTTGTTTTTTAGCCCTGTCATTGGGATGATCGGTCATTATCCTCCGATCACGGCCTGCGCCTTGCTGGTGGTTGGATTGATGATGATGACAAATATCGCAAAGATCGACTGGAAGGATTATTCCGAAAGCGTTCCTTCGTTTTTGATGATCGTTGGGATCCCTTTTTGCTATTCCATTGCCGATGGCCTCGCTTTGGGTTTTATCAGCTATCCGATCATTAATTTTCTAAGCGGCCGCGGCGCAAAGGTTAGCGCGCTAATGTATATTATGGCCGCTATTTTGTTGCTATATTTTATTTTTGTCAGGACCCGTATAGGATAAAGGAGCGATATGAAGTTTTTTACATTTGCGGCGATCCCCATCTTGCCGCGCGCGTCAGCGATCTTTCGCGCGTTGGGTTTTTCAAAAGAAAAAACCCTCATAAAAAAAGTTCAAGAAAAAGACCTCAACATCTTTATCGAGGAAGCTCGTCGATACATCACGGTCAAAGCGCACGCCGCGCGAATGAGCATCACTAATTTGACGGATGCGACCGTGAGCCTTGAGAACGATATTCGATTGGAAAGCCAGGATCTTGCGTCATTTTTACGCGGGTCGCAAGAGGTATTGCTGATGGGATCTACCGCAGGACAGCCGATCATGGAGCTTATTGAGAAGGTATCCGCGCAAGGGGATCTTACGCGTGCTGTTGTTTATAACGCTGTCGCTTCAGAGTTGGCAGATGAGGCTTTAAGCTGGCTTATGGTTTATTTTAGGCATCAGCTGCGCCGTGAGAATCTTGGCCTTGATTATCGCAGGTTTTCTGCTGGTTATGGTGATCTCTCTATCGAATATCAGAAAACTTTTTGGGAGGCCTTAAAGTTGGAGCAGATCGGTATCCGCATAACGGAAGATTTCTTTCTTCTTCCTGAAAAATCCGTCACCGCGCTAAGCGGTATTCGAGCGATCGGCTATGAGCGAAAAGATTAAAATGATATTAAAAAAACGCGTGGTCTTTTTAGATGGCGCCATGGGAACACAGCTGCAACGTTTAGGCATGCCGCAGGGAGCCTGTCCTGAGCTGTGGTGCCTGAAGAACCCTCGGATATTGCAGGACATCCACCGCGCGTATCAAAAGAGCGGTTCCGATATTGTTTACACATGTACGTTTGGGGCTAATGCCGTTAAGCTTCAGCAGTATGGTGTCAGCGATGTTGAGCGGATCAATGCTCAGCTTGCGCGGATCGCGCGAAAAGCCGTCGGCCCCCGCATGCTCATCGCCGGGGATATTGGACCAACGGGAGAATTTATCGAGCCGTTCGGCCCTATGTCTTTCGAGAAAGCAGTTGAGATCTTCAAACAGCAGATCAAAGGGCTTTTGGCCGGCGGTGTTGATCTGCTTGTTATTGAAACCATGATGGATATCCAAGAGGCAAGAGCAGCCCTTATTGCCGCGCGTGAACTTACCAAGAAATTTGTCATGGTAACGATGACGGTTGAGCCTTCAGGGCGAACCTTGAACGGGACAGACCCGGCAACCGCCTTGATCACGCTTCAAAGTCTTGGCGCTAATGCCGTTGGTTGTAATTGTTCCGCGGGTCCTAAGGAAATGGTTAAATTTATCCGCGCGATGAAGCCGTACGCGACAGTTCCTTTGGTCGCTAAGCCTAACGCGGGATTGCCTCAGCTTCATAACGGAACAACGGTTTTTCAGATGAAACCCCCGCAGTTCGCGCGAAACGCGAAAATGCTTATTGATGCAGGAGCGTCTGTAATTGGCGGTTGTTGTGGAACAACCCCTGAACACATCAGCGCGCTTAAAGCTTCTGTAAAGGGTTTGAAGCCGCGCAAAACCGCGCGCGCCGCGCTAAGTGCTGTTAGTTCCGCTCGGGATCATGTGATTTTCGAAGATCATAAAAAATGTGTCGTGATCGGTGAGTCGATCAACCCAACTCGCCGCAAGGCGCTTCAACAGGAGTTTCGAGAAGCAAAGACTGCCTTGGCGTGTCAGCTGGCAAAAGAGCAGGAGCATGACGGTGCTGTTATGCTCGATGTGAATGTTGGGGCCGCGGGCGTGGATGAAGAACAGCTGATGCCGTTGGTCGTGGGTGCCTTGAGCATTAGTTCAAGCTTGCCGCTTGTTTTGGATACGTCCTGTCTTCGCGCCATGGAAAAGGCCCTGCGGGTCTATCCTGGACGAGCATTGATCAACTCGATCTGCGCGGAGCGATCAAAGATGATCCCATTGTTGAAGCTGGCCGCGAAATACGGAGCAATGTTCATCGCTCTTCCTGTTGGCTTAAAAGGAGTGCCTAAAAATCTTGTTGATCGAAAACACGCTATCCAATATCTTGTTAGCAGCGCGAAGCGTTACGGTATCGCAAAAGAAAATATTATGGTGGATGGCCTTGTGATGGCGGTTTCATCGCTGCCAGGGTCCGCGCAAGATACGCTTAAGACCGTGCGCTGGTGCCGTGATGTTTTGCATTGCCATACGCTGGTCGGGCTTTCGAATGTTTCCTTCGGCCTGCCTCAGCGACAGGTTTTAAACGCGACATTTTATTCGTTACTGCGAAAGAACGGTTTATCCGCCGTGATCGCTCATCCGGGACATCTGTCCGCCAAGGAAGATGCGTACGCGAAGAATGTTTTGCTGGACCAAGATAAGGACGCGCGCCGTTTTATCGCGCACGCGCAGAACGCGCAGGAACTTCCAAGCGTAAATCCTGCGCTTTTAGATATCAAGGAAGCAGTTCGGCAGGCGATCCTTGATGGAAATCGTGAACAGATCGTTAGTCTTGTGCAGAAGGCTGAGGCGCAGGGGATTGACGCGTCATGCCTTGTGCATGATGTAATGATCCCCGCTATAAATAAGGTTGGGGAATTCTTCGAGGCAAAACGCTATTTTCTGCCCCAGCTGGTAGCGAGCGCTGAAGCGATGAAGAACGCGTTTGCGTATCTTGAGCCTAAGCTCATGCGCAAGAAAGCAGAAGGCCTGCGCAAGACCGTTGTGATCCTGGCCACGGTCCAAGGGGATATTCACGATATCGGCAAGAACATTGTGGCGCTGATGCTTAAGAACCATGGATTTGATGTGGTCGATCTGGGCAAGGATGTTCCTGCGTCGAGGATCGTTGCTGAGATCAAGCGCCATCAGAGTCCGATCGTTGGATTGTCAGCGCTAATGACGACGACCATGGTCAATATGCGCGAGGTCGTTGATCTGGCCAAAGCGCAAGGCCTGAGGTGCCGTTTTATGGTCGGAGGGGCTGTTGTTACAGAGGATTACGCGCAAAGCTTGGGCGCAACTTTCTCCCGGGATGGAGTTGAGGCTGTTAAGGTTGTCAGGCGCTTGGCAGAGAACGCGCATCTATGATACAATACATCGTCATTTGATCGCTAAAGTCATTTTTAATCTGTGTAATCTTTATCAGAAAGGATCTTTATGGAAACTTATTTTTCTCTCTCAAAAGAATGGAGCAAGGATCAAAAAGAGATCTGGGCTGTCATTGAAGATCACTGGAATTGCCTTGTCAATGGCAAGGTAGGGAAATTTTTAAAATACATCCATCCTGATTTTGTCGGCTTCGGCCATGAGAGCCCATATCCGGTCGATCAAGGATGGCTTACGCATTGGGTTGGTTCATGGTCTAAGAACACGAATTTTCTTATTCACGCTCTTAAGCCGATGCATATCGTTATCCATGATAACATCGCGATCGTTCAATACTGCCTTTTTACGATCACCAAAAATGATGTCTCCGCTGGCAATAGTTCCATCCGCCGTTATACCATGACGTGGAAAAAGGAAAAAGGCGCCTGGCGGGTGATCGCAAGCCACAACAATCTTCAAGGCGCTCATTGATCCTTTCATGCCGTTGCCGCAGTCTTTTGACCATAAGATCGATTGGCCTTTTATAGAAAATGATCGCGTTGTTTTGCTGCATTGCTGCTGCGCTGTTTGCGCTGGCGCGATCATTGAAGCCATGCTTTATTCGCAGATCGCGCCTGTTATTTTCTTTTTTAATCCTAATATTGACCCCTTAGATGAATATCAGCGGCGCAAAGAAGATGTCGAGAATTTCGCGCGCAAACAAAATCTCAGGATCATTGACGCGGATTATCGTCCGCAAGATTGGCTCGCGCGGATCAAGGGACTTGAGGGCGAACCTGAAGGGGGAGAGCGGTGCAGGCAGTGCTTTGAATTACGCCTTGAGGCAAGCGCGAAAATAGCTTTTGAGCAAAATATCAATGTTTTTACAAGCACATTAGGGATCTCGCGCTATAAAAATTTTGATCTTATCAGCTCTTGCGGTAAAAAGGCAGCCCAGGGCTATCCAGATCTTAAATACTGGGATCATAACTGGCGAAAAAAAGGCGGCAGTCAGCGTATGTATACGCTCGCGCGCCAAGAAGAGTTTTATGCTCAAGATTACTGTGGGTGCAGGCCTTCATTAATTCAAAATGTGGAATTCAAAAGTCAAAATTTAGATCTCAACAGGCAAAGAATAAGTGACGCGTGATGGAAAAAATGACACACCAGCAGATCGTCTCACGGCAAAAAGATGCGTGCCAAAAGGCCCGTCTGCCTTTTTGCGCTGTGCTCAACAATATCCGCAGTCTTTACAACGTCGGGTCTATCTTTCGCACCGCTGACGGCGCGGGGCTTGAAAAACTTTGGTTGTGCGGCATCACAGGATGTCCGCCTAAGGCGATGATCACCAAGACCGCTTTGGGTGCTGAGGATGTTTTGCCGTGGGAGTACAGAGAAGACGCCAAGGCCCTTATTCGAGAGCTTAAATATCAAGGTTATTCGATCGTTTTGCTTGAACAGGTCAAAGAAAGTATTCCATATCAGGATTTTTGCCCAAAAGAAAAGACCTGCCTTGTTTTGGGCAATGAGATATCTGGCATTAACGATGAACTGCTGGATCTGTGCGATACCGCGCTTGAGATCGAGATGAGAGGAAAGAAAAATTCCTTAAATGTATCGGTCGCCTTTGGGATCGCCGCGTATCACATCGCGACGCGTTTAAGAAAATAATTTATTGAGGTTTTGTTGGCGCGGCAAAGGTAGGAGCTGTGCGGCCGCCGCGGCCTCCGATATCGCCTGTGCGAGTAGCCACCCAGGCGGAAGAGCAGGCAGAAGCCCTGTTGGATATCTGAAGTGGAGCAAGGGTTGTGTTCCAGCTGCCACCGCGCACGCCAACACCACCGCTAGATAGTGAAGCGACACCTATATTTGACATTCCTGGCCAGTCATAGCGGTCTGCATTGCCTCGGTTTGAGGAGTGTAGAAATCCTTGGCCATGCGATCCTTGGAATTCTCGTCCAGCAGGGGTGCCCACATTAACGACCATTTCCCATACATTTCCTGCCAGATCAAGATTGCCGTAATATCCCGCACCTGGTTTTCCTCGAGTCCACGCACTTGTGTCACGAGCAAAAGAGCCTACGCGGATAGGCCATGTGCCGGCCCCGGCTATGTATTCAGCCGCAAGGCCATCGCTAACTTCTGTCGCGGAATTTAAAGCTGTGTAGGTTGCTGTTGCTGATGGGTTAGTAGCGCTGCCCCATGGATAATCACCGATAATGGGTGCCGCGGGTCCGCGAGCTGCTTTTTCAAATTCTAGCTCTGTGATCGGCCGAAGACCTGCCCAGTCAAGGTAAGCGGCCAAGTCCATCCATGAAAGATAGTTCATGGCGACCCATTCACCGTCATCAGAACCGTCAACACCAGTCGCTGAGCTCATCGCGCAGGCAAAGGCATTGGTGCCGTTGGCATAAGCTGTTGATGATATATAGCGAACACCCTGGCGCGCTGATGAGCCGGCGCCTGTTCCTACCGAATCGCAGTAGCGGCCTGTTGTTGTTGTCGTTTGAGCGCCAGCGCAGCGGTATTGATATTCATCTGGTAAGAGTGTGTTTAGAAAATCACGGTATTGACCCTGGGAGATCTCTGTTTTCATCAAATAAAACGCCTTATAGCCCTTTGGAAATTCACTTGGGATCGTGAAAGCTGATCCCGTAGCGTTTTCGTTGCCGCCAGAGCCAGAAGTATAGTAATAATGAGGGCCAACGTTTATATTTCCGCCAAGGAAACTTTGTAGATTGATAGCACTTTCGCTATCGATCGGCCAGCCGGATTTTCGAGAAAAGCCAGGAGGATCAGAAGTTGTATTTGCAATGCCATATTGAAAGCCATAGGTTGCGCCAGCAGCGCTAGAGGTGGCGTCCCCAGCCATAAACGATCCTTCAGGGACATAGACCATTTCGATCGCAAAGAGGCGGAATTTGGTGGAAGCACTTGCTAAGTCTGCGGCAATGCCAGGTTGCCGGGCTTTTAGATAATCCCAGGTAAATGTAACACTTCCATTGCCCATAGTGGCTGTGTCAATAGTTTGAGCTTGTGAGGAGGCTTGGCCAGGCCCGATCCGAAAGAAAAAACCTGCCTTATCTTCTGGGACGATGATTTCATATCCGCCATTTGCAGAAAAACCTGTTGGATTGATACCGCTTGCGGACATTGTGGCATGGCGCCAAATTTTCGCATCTGGAAGCCAGATTTTCATAAAGACCCAAAGCGCGTCATGATTGA
>CAZAOD010000024.1:0-19853 GCA_964486675.1 uncultured Planctomycetales bacterium
TAACCTTTTGCGACTGGCGCTCCATGAAATACGCAAATCCAGCGACCATCGCAAGCATAGCGCCTGTAAAAATGCCGACCATGACCCAATGCTTACGTTTAAAATTAAAAAAATTCATCTTTTATTTACTCCTCTGTAAAACTAGAACTGAATTGATCCCACCGCGCCCACGATTAATGACAAGGGCGTTATTGATCTCTTTGCTTTGAGCTTTATGCGGACAATAATCCAGGTCGCACTCCGGATCCGGCGTGTTCAGATTGATCGTCGGAGGTACCATGCTATGCGCCATCGCAAGAATGGTCGCTGCCACATCCACAGCCCCGCACGCACCGAGCATATTGCCGAAAACAGACTTGGGCGCGGACACAGGGATCTTTTTTGCATGAGCACCGAAAGCCTTCTTGATTCCTCGCGTTTCAGAAATATCGCCGATCTGTGTCCCAACGCCATCCGCGCAAATATAATCAATCTGAGACCCATCAAGCTGCGCGTCTTCAAGCGCCATCGCAATGGCGCGAGAAAGCTGAATACCGTCAGCCGCTGGCTCAATGCGATCTATTCCATCGGTCGTTGTGGCATAGCCGGTAATATACCCTCGCACAGGAACCCCTCGATTCTTAGCGCGATCCTCTGTTTCTAAAATAAGAATGCCCGCGCCTTCCGCAACGGCCATCCCGTCACGCATCTTATCAAAGGGACGATACGCTGTCTCTGGCGTATCATTGCGCTGCGTGAGAACTCCGGATGTGTTGCAGCATAACAAACCATACGGTGAGACCGGCGCTTCCATGCCACCGGCAAGAATAAAATCATTCTTACCGTCGTTGAGATTTTTTGCGCCATAGGCGATCGCCATCAAAGCGCTCGCGCGGTCTGATACGATCGTCTTGCTGTAGCCTTTGATCTTGTAATTAATAGAGATCTGCCCTTGCGGTGCGGCAGGAAACCAGGCCGAGGCCATGAAAGGACTGACACCTTCGCGACCTTCCAGATACATATCGCGAAGCTCGGTCTCAGCATACAGCCAGCCGCCGATCGCGTTACCGGCAAAGATCCCGGCACGCTTCAAATTTTCTTTTTCCATGTCAAGCTTTGCGTTCTGAATGGCGATCTCAGAAGCCACCAGCGCCATATGCGAAAAGACATCGATCTTCTTTAATAATCTCGACGAGACATTGCTGTAGGCATCCAGCTCATGGACTTGTCCGGCGACACGTGATGGATATCTGGAGGCATCAAAGCGCTCAATTTTCTTAACGGCCGAACGGCCATGGCTAATATTCGCCCAGAATTTCCGTTCATCAATTCCACTCGGGGACACGATCCCCATTCCTGTGATGGCAATTCTTTTCATGAAATTCTACCTTTCATCCATTATACCGTCTTAATACCATTGATGAATGCACACCAGAAAAACCGCTACTGGTCTTAAGCATGCAATTGACCTTCTTTTCCCGCGCTTTATTTGGCACGTAATCCAAATCACATTGCGGATCCGGGAATTCTTGATTGATCGTTGGCGGCAAAATATTACGCTCAAAGATCAACGCGCCGATCGCAAGCTCAACGCCATTGGCGCCGGCTAAAGGGTGTCCGATCATGGACTTTAAAGAGCTGATCGGGATCTTGTACGCCCATTCCCCTAACGCCATTTTATAGGCATTTGTTTCAAACACATCATTCTGCCGCGTAGAAGAACCATGCGCGTTGATGTAGTCAATATCCTGCGGCTTGATACCGGCATCTTCCATGGCCAAGACGATACAATCCTTCATCGGCTCACCATCGGAAGGAAGATCGGTCATGTGATATGCGTTGCACGTTGTGCCAAAGCCAATTACTTCGCAATAGATCTTGGCGCCACGCTTTTTGGCGTGCTCTAGTTCTTCCAAGATCAAAATTCCACATCCTTCGGAAATGACAAACCCATTACGCTGATTATCAAAGGGACGTGAGGCTTTTTCCGGCTCATCATTACGCACCGCCAGAACATTCACCACATCAAAGGCGCCAAAGGTAATTGGCGTAATAGGCGCTTCAGAAGCTCCTGTGATCATAATATCCGCATCACCATCACGGATCGTCTCAAAAGAAAATCCCACCGAGTCTGTCCCGGCTGTACACCCAGTCGAGATGGTATTACAGATCCCTTTTAAACCATACTTAGAGGAAATTTCGCTCGATGGCGTATTGAACATCGCTGCATCGTAAAGGTCTGGGCGAACCTTCGCCGGGTCGATCGCTTCTTTCCCGCTGTCGGTTACAAGCGCGAATTCTTCTTCCATATATTTTGTTCCGCAAATAGCGTTGGCAAGCGATACCCCCATGCGTTCCTTGTTAACTTTGTTTAAATCCATCTTGGAATCTTCAAGAGCCATGCGAGCGGCAACAACGGCAAACTGGACATAACGATCCATACGAAGCGCTTCGTCATTCGTCAGACCCAATTTATGCGGGTCAAAATCACGCACCTGCGCGGCGACCTGTGTCATAAACATCGATACATCAAATTCCGTGACACGCTTAATGCCGGAGACACCGTTAACCATCGCCTTAAAACAGGCTTCATTACCGATACCGTTTGGCGCGATCACGCCCACACCTGTGACAACAACTCGTTTTCTCATTTTCTTTACTATCCCTTCTTTTGATTAAACAAAATCTAACTCATGCTTTAACTGATCGACAGTGACAAATTTTCCGCTTTGCTCAACCTTGTGTACCAAATCGACGATCTTTTCGTTCAGCGGCACCGCAACATGTATCTGCCTGCCGATACGCACGATCTCTCCGTTAATAAAATCAATCTCGCTTGAACGCCCCCGCATGATGCTTTGCAAGATCGACCCGTACACGGGCTCCTTGCTTAATCCCGTCAATGTTTTATTGATGATGTCTGCGGCCTGACCTTCAGGCATGGCTGCCAACCCAAACACCCTATCGACTGGAAATTGCGGCAACGAAACTAATTCAATGCCAGCTTTTTGAATGACCGCAACGCCTTCCCTTAAGAGCGCAACGCTCAAACGACAACAATCCATATCGCTAAAAGTCTCTTGCATGGATGTTCCCAAAATCGCGCAGATACAATTGTTAAAATTCACAAAAACCTTAAGCCACTTCATGCCGATAATATTATTGGAAACCACGGTCTTAAAAGCTTTTCCCAAGAGGCCCGCGATCTCATAGGTGCTTTGATCAATAGGAAAAAAAGGCTTTCCGATGATCCAATCTCCTTCAAAATTCAACACCACCTCACCTGATCTTGTATATGTCGCGCCGAACATGACAATGCTTGAGAACATTTTCTCGCGGTCAAAATGCCCGCTTAAGATATTATCCGCCTGCACGCCATTCTGGCTGGTCAGGATCCATCCTTTGTCCAGAAATCCATGATTGACCTGATACGCGTCTTCCAAATCTTGGGTCTTAACGGTAAAGATGTTCAGATCGTAGAACTGATCAAGCCGTGTCAACACCTTTAAGCGAAATGTTTCTTCGCCGCGAACGCCGCGCACCGTCAAACCATTCTTTTGGATCGCATCGACCTGTGACTGCTTGCCGATCAATGCCACATCAACACCAGCCTTGACCAAATACGCAGCCGCAACAGACCCGATCGCACCGGCACCGATAACAGAAACCTTCATCTTATTTTCCTATAAATGGACGATAGTCAAATCCTACATCATCCATCAGTCGGATCATTAAACTGTAAAAGGCCTTAGGAACTTCGGTTAAGAATGCCTCAACGACATCCGGTTCCTGAATCAAAGACGACCCGCGCGCTTTCGCGTTCTCTTCCGCCTTTACGGGCACGATCCGTTTTGTGATCTCTCGATGGAATAAAGGGATCTTCTGAATCATGTTTTCGTACTTTTGCTTTGTTCCTTCTTCCCACTGCATAACCATTTGCCTCGCTTTTTTACTTAATGCCTAAATTGCGGATCAGCGGAATACCGTTATCTCCCGATGGAATATAGACCGTCGTGTGATTTGGGCTTTCCGCCATTTTCTTTTGCGCCTGAATAGCCTCGAGTTGCAAATAGGCAGGCGTAAGTGTTTCATTAATAATTTCTTGCGCTTTCGCGATACCTTCGGCTTCGATCACTCGCCTTTCAGCTTCTTGTTTCTCTTTTTGTAAAATAAATTTCATCTGTTCGGACTCTTGCTCAAACTTCAACTTCTGCTCGATCGCCTGAGCCACGGTCTGAGGCAACTTGATCGCGCGCAGCAGCACTTTCTCAAGAACGATACCTCGTTCGGACAACATTTTTTGCAGCTCGCCGTATATTTTCCCAGAAATGGCTTCCCGGCTTAAGGTATACAGCGCTTTTGCCTCATACCCTACTGTGGCGTCCCGGCAAGCAGAACGAAATTGCGGCAAAATGACTACTTGGCGATAATTCATGCCCACTGTCTTGTAAATATCGCTTGCTCGAGAAGGATCAAGACGATAGAGAACAGAGACATCCAGGTTGATCGTCAATCCTTCTTGCGAAGGTACCGGCATGTTTTCCGTAACTTCTTCGGTCTTAACGTTCATAATGACCAAGTTAGCCAAGGGATTGATAAAATTAAGACCGGGCTGGCGTTCATCTTCAGAAACTCGCCCAAAAATATCATACACGCCGACCGTACCCGCAGGCACGATGCGAATGGAGCGAGCGAGGACGATCACGCCAATAACCGCGATAACAATAATGATCGTTACATTACGGCTTTTGCGCAAGAATGCTGCCATATCCGGATCCACATCAATGATCTTTGATCCACGACGATTCTCTCGCCAATTACTCATAGCGACAATAAAAATGACCATTAAAATAAAAAGAAAGAAACCAAAACCCTGCATATGCCCTCCTTTTTTAACCTGTTGAAAGCTGACCAAAACTTGAGAACTCGATAAAGCTAACGGTCATCAAGATTGGTGATAAAACTTCAATTACTTCTGCTGACGCAAAAAAACCTTTTAAAAAACTTGATGAAACTTGTTGCTAAAAAAATAATCCCTGTCTTTGGGTGGTTTAGTCAGAACCAACTTGCAGCCAGCGACTTTCCACCGGGTGTTGTATCGCGGCAGACGTGTTTGACCTGCACGTATTCCAGTAATCCCTCAATGCCAAGCTCACGTCCAAAACCACTTTGCTTGTAGCCGCCGAACGGTGCTTCATTGTAAAATCCGCCGTAGGTGTTGACCCAAACCGTGCCGCAGCGAAGCTGCTGTGCGACGCGCTCTGCTTTTTCTTTATCCCTGGTCCAGACCATGGCTGCCAAACCGTATTTGGAATCGTTGGCGATCCTTATAGCTTCTTCTGCGCCCGAAAATTTGATCACGCTTAAAACCGGCCCGAAGATCTCCTCTTGGGCAATGGCCATGGAATTCTTGACATCCGCAAAGATCGTCGGCTCAAGGAATGCTCCGGCCTTAAATTCATCACCTTGTGGGATCTTGCCTCCGCAAATAAGCTTGGCACCCTCTTTTTTGCCCTGCTCAATAAACTTCAGCACAGAATCACGGTGCTCACGGCTTATTAACGGACCAAATTCCGTCGCGTAATCAAGGGCATTGCCGATCTTCAAGCGCTGAGCTTCTTTAGCAAGCCTTGCGATAAATTCGTCATAAATTTTGTCTTCCAGCAAAAGCCTTGAGCCCGCCACGCACATCTGTCCTTGATTCATAAATATCGCAGACATCGCGCCACCTAAGGCCGCATCCATATCACAATCAGCAAAAACAATATTAGGCGACTTCCCGCCTAACTCAAGACAAAGCTTTTTCGCGTTCACAGAAGCCATCTTCATGATCTCTTGGCCTGTCGACGTGCCGCCTGTAAAAGTCAGCATGTCAACATCAACCGAACGCGCGAGCTCTTCGCCTGCTTCACGGCCTCCTGTGACAAGATTTAAAACGCCTTCTGGCAAAATCCCTTCGATAATTTCAAAAACGCGAATGACGGAAAGACTTGCCACGCTTGAAGGCTTGTAAACAACACTATTCCCTGCCATTAAAGCGGGCGCCACCTTCCAGCCGAAAAATATCAAAGGATAATTCCACGCGGCAATGGCTGCTACAACGCCTACTGGTTCATAACAAATTTTGCTGTCCACCGGCGCGCTGATATTAAGCTTTCGCGCTTCCAATTCTTTATTAATCTTAGCAAAATGAGAAAAGGTATCCGCGCATGTCGGCACATCAATAAAAGTAGCCTGTTTGATGGTTTTTCCGGTATCTCGGCTTTCGATCTCGGCAAGCTCTTTGGCGTGAGAACGAATCGCTTGAGCGATCTTTTCAAGGGCTTGTCCACGCTTCTCAGGTGATAACGCGCGCCAAACGCCCGCGTCAAATGCGCGCCTTGCCGCTGCGATCGCTTTTTGCGCATCCAAAGCGCTTGCTTTAGCAATCTTGGCGATCGACTCCCCTGTCGAAGGGTCAACAGAAACGATCGACTCCCCCGATTGAGGCGCCACCCACGAACCATCAATAAATAATTTGCACTCGTTCATAAATTTACTCGACTGGCGCTTGCTGCCAAAGCTCAAAAAGACGTGAACACGGCGCGTACCATTTTGAGATCTTGGCAAAATCGCCCTTAAGGACCATTTTCTTTTGAGTGGTTGCGACAAAAGGGTCTATTTCTCGAGCGAAAACCGCGCGCCAAACTTTTTCTGAAGCCGAAACCACGAACTCGGCCTGATCACTGTTAACAACATTCTTGATCGCGCCTTTTTCAAAATCAAAACAATAAGCCTGATTTGTCTCATCAAGTTTCACCGCCAACTGCATGGTCATATTGGTTGCCGTGCCAAGTTTCTTAAGTTGTTCATCAGCGTTCACAAGGCGTACGATCTCATCGATCTGCTCTTTAGAAAATAATTTAAATCGCTTTCCCGCAGATCCATTTTCTTTTGATCCTGCGCTCTGTGTTTTGCTTCTTGGGTCTTGCGCGTAGATCCGGCTGACAACATCCATCTTGACTGATTCTTCCAAGCACTGGATCAACAAGAAGCAATCGAACAAATTCTTTCCCATCGCCAAAACGCCATGATTCTTGAGGACCATAATATTATTCTTTTTTAAGGCTTCAATAACAGGCTTCACATCGGTCACGGTTGGCGTAAACTGCTCAACGCATGTGACTTCACCTAAGTAGAGCCGCGACTCGAACGTGCTGGGCGTCAGCTTGTCGTTGACGTGGAAATATCCACTCGCATAGGTTAAATGAGTATGGATCACGGCCTTAACATCAGGGAAATTCTGATAGATCGCCGCGTGCAAGGTCTTCTCCGAGGATGGCTGCCCTTTGCCATAAACTTTTTCTTCCATGTCAGTCATAACAAGATCATTGACGCTCAGCCGGCCCAAACATGTGCCTCGGCCTGTGATCAAATATTTTTGCGCGCCAACGCGGCAGCTGATATTGCCGTTTAGCCCTGAGGCAAGATCCTTATCCCAGAGAAGGCTGCCTATCTCGATCATGTCTTTTTTCATGCCACACGCCATCATAAGTAGATCTCCGTTAAATAGTTCTTCGAAACGCTTTCCGTTAGAGGGACGAACCCTTTCACACCCTTAGCGGCCACTCGCTTTCCATCGAAATAAAAAATATTGGCCTGGGGTGCAGTGGCAGCACTCTTTTTGACAGCTGGAAAAGCTTTGACAGCGACCTTGTGACGTTTTGCCAGAATGCTGATGATCAAACTACCGATCACGCAAAGCAGGCTTTCCCCTTGGTCTTCCTGATACGCGATCCAGGCTTGTTTGATGTGTCCTTGCAAAAAACAAAACCCTGCCATATTATCCGCGATCAAAACGGGCTGAATGCGCTGTTTTAATAATTGCGCACATAAGATCTTAGCGCCTTCCAATCCCGGACGGCCTTCGAGCACAAAAGCAGTTTTTATCTTTTGCTCTTTTAAAAGAGCAAAAAAAGATGAATGAAAATTTCCGTGCAGCATAACTGTGGGTTGCGATGATCTACTGGACATTGATCGGTATTGCCTGTGTAATCAGTTCATTAAAGACAACGTCAAACCCTGGATAAAACCCTTTTACGCCTTTAGGCGCGATGCGCTTTCCATGAAAGACCAACAACTCCTTTTCGTCACGGATCTCGATCGGGATGTCTTGCCCTGTCGCGATTCCCTTGGAGGGCTGCGTGAGGACATAGACCGGAACACCAAATTCTTTAGCGACAACCGCGATCTGATAACTGCCGATCTTGTTGGCGATATCGCCATTGGCGCAGTTGCGGTCAGAACCAATAACAACGGCATTGACCTTGCCCTGGCTTAGCAATGTTGCGACCGCATTGTCCGCAACAAGCGTTATATGGACGCCTACCGCACAAAGTTCCCAGGCTGTCAGCTTGGCCCCCTGAAAATAGGGCCGGGTTTCTGTCGCAAAGACTTTAAGCTCTTTTCCTTCCGTTTTACAGATCGCGACCGCCATCGCCAACTCACCGCTGACATTGCAATGCGTCAAAATACTTGTGTGGCTCTTCAAGGCCTCCGCGAGCTTGCGCACACGTTCTAATCGTCGGCCGCGGATCGCCATCAAAAACCCTTGGATATTCTTTTCTAAAGAACTTTTAACATCAACACCTTCTGCTAAGCATTTTTTAGCCCAGCCCACCACCATGGATGTCACTTCCCCAAAAGGAAATGTAGGACGACTTTTGTTAAGAACAAACGCTGCGGCCTCAAGCTGCGTGACCAATACCTTATCGTTACTTTTTTTATTCGATGCCAAAACCAGCAAAAACGTGCTTAAGACAACCAAAAACTGCCCAAAGGCCCGTGTCTTCATCTCTCGGATAACCTTGACGGCTTGTGCAACATTCTTGACTTTGACATGACGAATCTTCTCTGGCAGAAGCGTTTCATCTAAGACAAGCAATGTGTTGCCTTCAAATTTTGCTGGCCAAAAGAGTGGTGATTCAACAAGCATTAATTGACAAGCTCCAATAATTGTTCAGAATCAAGACCACGGCCTGAGCAAGACCCACCGCGAGGAACATCTTCGACGCCTTTGGGGATGCTCAGCCCTTGTTCCAGCCCTTCCACGCTTCCCGACGGCATCCATTTTTCCTGAAGGTAAACGATGCGATTTCCCTTCCCTGAAGAAAACTCTGTTAGCTGAGGAGTGATCTGGGCGATATCTTCATCCGAAAGCGATTGGATCACTCCTACTTTAAGAAGCCAGCGCAATTCCTGCGCCATGGCCGCGCTAAAATCAAATGTTTTGCGATCCACCTGAACTGCTTCCCTTGCTCCATGATCAGTCAACACGTAAGGAATCTGGATCGTGACACTCAAGCCTTTTGTCTCAATATACTCATAGCCTCTTCCCTGCACCTTGCGCACAGGCTCGCGCAAAACATCTTCAGCAACGATCACCACGACCTTGCTATTGTAATGCGAAACATATGCCAGGCCTTCCACAGAATCAAAATGGACCTTCTGATGTTTGACATCGATCGCCTCAGCGAGCTTTGCCATATCATAAGCGATAGAAGGCTTTGTCAGCAAAACCTCAGATGAAAAGCCAACGCTAAAATCGATACAGGCAAATGCTAAGCTTGCGCTAAAAACAAATACGCATAATAAAAGAAGAATTTTTTTCATTATTTTCCTTCAAGTTTTTTGATCAGGTTGAGAGCTATCCCGATCATCGATCCTTCGGCCATATAATATGTAGGATCCATAAAGCCCATCTCTCCTGTAATGATATTGTCACTAACGGCCAGAATAACCGCAGCCTTTACATTATAAAGCTGGGCAATGGTCAAAAAAACCGATGTGACCATGTCAACGCCGATACAGCCGTCGTTGACGGCCTTGCTGACATGTTCGCGTGTTTCCCGCAAGATCGCATCCGTTGACCACACACGGCCCTTATGGATCTTAAGGCCTGTCCCTTGAGCGACTTCCTCCAAAGATCTTGTCAGAGACGCATCCGCCTGAGTCTTGAAATTTGCGTCGACATAATATGGCGTGACACCTTCACCGCGCATGGCTGTCTCAGCGATGATCAGATCTCCAACCTTTATATCTTCGCGAAGCGAACCACAACTCCCAATACGAAGAAGTGTGGGAATCTTGGCATTGCATAACAGCTCTGTTGTGATCGACGTATCTGCGGAAAAACGGCCTCCGTTGATCGCGGTCACCTTCGTTCCCGCGAAGGTCCCGGTATACATCGAATACTCCATAAAGGAAAAGTTCTTCACCGGTTCCTCGATCTTCTTTATGAACGCTTCGCAGCGGTCGCGCGGCCCGGGAACAACGGCGTATTTACCGACATCTTGAGGCCTCAGCTGCACCATGTTGATCAGATCTTGTCCGGTAAGATGGATATCTTTACGCATTGTCATAAAAGGATCCTTTCTTTTAATAGTAGAGAGAACCAAAGTAGAAAGCAGAGAGAAAAACTACTTCCATTTTGAGATTAAAGAAAAAAGCATGGCACGAATCTCTGAGAGTAAAACCACGCGATCATTAATGATATTGTCTGGCAAAATCCCCTTAAGCCTCTTATACCTACCCAAGGCCTCAGACGCCGAGCCTTTTGACATTCTAAAAAAGTTAATAATATCTTTTCCTGCTTTTCGTTCATAGCCTTCTTCCATATTTGCGCAGATAGAATCCAGACAACGGAGCTGATTGGAGGCAAGTGTCCTACCAGCAAAACTTTTTTCTAAAAGAAGAAGGTCAATTTTCAGAAAATCCTCGAATACTTTCTTTGCTTTTTGATAAACTTTGAAATCCTCAACGCTTTTAATCTTTTCTTCTGCCATTTTCTTTCTACTCTATCTACTCTCTGCTTTTCAATGCTTCTTTATCAATCTTTCCTAATCTATTCTTTGGTAATTCCTGCAAGATCAAGATCTCCTGCGGGACTTTAAAGCTCGCCAAATGATCCTTGGCGAAGAATCTTAGCTCTTGCGCATCTGCAGTGACGCCGGGCTTTAGCGTGACAAATGCCTTGACCGCTTCCCCGCGCAGCTTATCCGCAATACCGATCACCGCGACCTCAGCGACGGCAGGATGTTTATGAAGTGCCGTCTCAACTTCTGGCGCGTAGACAATTTGTCCGGCAACTTTGATCATTTCTTTCTTGCGCCCAACAATATACAAAAATCCTTCCTCGTCAAATCGCCCCAAGTCTCCGGTATGGAACCATCCATTCCAAATAAGACTTTTGGTGGTTTCCGGGTCCTTGTAATACCCATCCATCACGACCCAGCCGCGGATGACGATCTCGCCGATCTCGCCAGGCGCGAGCTCTTTTTCTTCCTCATCAAAAATACGTATCTCGCAATGCGGAGCGACCTTGCCTACACTTTCGATCTTGTCGCTATCTAAAGGTGTAACAGTGTTAGGAGGACATGTCTCTGTCATTCCCCAGCCGTTCAAAAGCCGGGCGTTAGGACAATGCGCCTTAAAAAGCCGCATCATATCCGGCGAGCTTGGCGCGCCAAAAACAACCATCCAGCGAATGGAGGAAAGATCGAACTTATCGATATTCTTAAGTGTCAAGAAAGCCATATACATAGCTGGAACGACATGGAAGCACGTGATCTTGTATTCTTGAACATTGCGCAAGAAATCAACTGGATTAAATCGCTCCATCAAAACAAGTGTAATGCCAAAAAGGATACAGTTTTGAATATAAATAAGTCCCGCGATATGGCTCAACGGAAGGGCGCAAAGCTTAACGTCTTTATCGCTTAAATCAACAAAATGATGCATCGCAGCCGGCGAACCATCAAGATGTTTGTAGTTTAAGACAACGCCTTTTGGCTTTCCCGTGGTCCCGGAGGTATACATGATGAGCGCGGTGTCTTTCTGAGAAGTCTCGACGCTTACGGCATCAGTTTTTGCCTGGCTCATAAATTCTTGATAAAAACGGCTTCCCGCAACTTGCGGTTGAAGGCTAATGACCTCTTTGAGGGTAGGGACAACGCTTTTTAACTGCTGAGGCAATAAATTTTCTTTAGGGACATAGATCAAATACTTTGCCTCACAATGAAACAGACATGAAACAATTTCGTCTTCCTTAAGCATGAAATCAAGAGGGACGCCTGTCGCGCCAAGACAGAAAACAGCCAAATAGCTATAAACGTACTCTGGACAATTTGGCAAGTATATGCCGACTTTGTCCCCTTTACCGACACCCAGATCTTTCAAGGCCTGAGCAAGGCGAAAGACTTCTTTTGAAAGATCGGAAAAGTTTATCTTTTGGTCTTTAAAGATAATAGCGGCTTTGCCAGAATAAACATTTGCTTTATCAATTAGAAGTTGTTTGATATCCATAGGTTATGATTTTTGCTGTAAGATTAACTTTATTTAAATATTTGTCATCAATCTCATAGAATCGAAGCACTAGCTTTCTTTCTGAGAAATAAAAGTAAGGCTATACGTAAGAAATCGCGTCTCGCCTTAGAATCAAAGCCTGACACACTACCTTCCCTCCGAAAAAAGCAAACTTATTAAAGGAAGAAAGTAGTGAAATTTTAATAGTCTGATTTTAATAGAAAACAGCCGAAAGTCAAGAATATAATAATATTATATATTCTTAAAGGGTGTTGATAAGCTTTGTAATTGAACGAATTTCTGCGTTGACCAGATCAAGATCATGCTCAAGGATGATCTTCAAATGCCCTGCAGGAGATTTAAGATTCTTTTCGATCGAATCAAGGTCCCTTTGGATACGCTTAAGGAATATCACGCGAGCACGCAAGCGGCGCTGGGCTATTTTTTTGTCCACATAAGGCAAGAAATACAATGAAAGGTCAATGTTAAAATACGGCCGCTCGATAGAAAGAAAACTCTCCGTCAAGAGATGGTCAAAGATCTTCTTTCCTTTTGGCGTAATGCTATAAACAAACTTTTCCGGAAAATTCCCTTCCCGGCCCGCGTCCTTGCTGACAAGGCCGAGTTTTTCCATCTTTTTCAGCGGATAATAGATCGATTTGATCTTAAGGCCAAGAAAAGGAAAAAGCTCTTCTTCGATCTGGCGCTTGATCTCGTAGCCATGCTTCGGCCCTTCCATCAAAAGCCCCAAAAAAAGAAGTTCATGTTCGATCATAACAAGGGAATTTCTTTTATCTCAGGAAAAGCGCTATCCAGTCCGGAGAATACGACATTAGATACTCTTTGCTGGGCTGAAGAACTTAACGAAACGATCTCGACCTTCACTTCTTTCAGCTTTAATGGCGTGATAAAGATGCCTACCTCGGTGGTGTCGCCGCCGACTTGAACATCATTATCGCTTACGATCTGCGCGATGCGCGTATTCACAACAACGATAAGATTTCGCTTGCGGTCCCGAATGAAAGGGTCGTATTCATTTTTCGCCGCGATTTCAAGGATCTTGTCAAAGCAAGCGCCGGGAAAGCACTCGTACATTTTAACAGTGGCTGTACCGCGAGCCTCCTCAAGCGCCTTGGTCGATGATCCCCAAATAGATTTCGCCACTTCCTGGACATGAGCGCATCCACTTAGAAAAAATATAAAAGCAGTGACCAATAAAAATTTTCTCATATCGGGTATTATAACAAAAAAAGTCCTGAATGCAACTTACCTACTTTCCATTTTCTCAAGCAGAGGGAAAAGGCGCTCTTCTTCTGTTTTGATACGCGCGATCACAGACGCGCAAAAATCTGAAAAATCTTTCGGAAAAGTAGCCGCGCTCTGGTCCAAAGCTTCTCCCGAATGCTTCTCAAAAAAGATCAAAAACTGTATCTTCAAATCCTTAAGATCATGCACCAAGAAATCAATGATCTTCGTCGCGCTACGATCATCCTGAAAAGATCGATATAGCACGTCAAAAAAAACATCATCCTGTTTTGAAAAAAATGTCAGCAGTCTTTGGTGAAATTCCCTCAAGTGAGGCTTTGCCTGAAGATAAGAACGAAGAAAAGGCCGCAGGTGGTCCATAGAATCAACGATAGATTGATGGCCAAGCCGCAAAAATTGCGTCGCTTGCCCTGATCTTGGATCCATTTCAAGGATTAACCATGCCGCTGTGAGGTTTTTTGATCATTTCCTCGAGCTGCGCTTGATAGTCCGCACAGATCTTTTCAAGGCCTTGAGCTCTGGCTCTGGCCTTGACAAGCTCTGCCTGCGCTAATTTGCTCTGCTCCGCTAACTGCTGGTTCAGTTTTTTTAAGTCTTCGGTTTCGTGAGCGCTTACGCTTCCTGCTTGTTCCGCGCGTGTCTGCAGCGTCGTTCGTTCTTTTTCAAGATACTGGATCTTCTGAGAAATTTCGCGCTCTTGGCTCTCGATCTGGGATCTTAAACGCTGCGCTTCCTGCTCAAAGATCTGCGTTCTTCCCTCTTCAGCCCTGACTTTTTGCTCAAGAGCCTCGTTCTCCGCGCGCAATTCGGCAAGATGGCTTTCTATGCCCTGCAGTGATGAAATGTCCGTCTGGCAACGCGATTGTAAGGTTTGATTTTCCGCTTGCAAGTGTTGATTTTCCCGGCTTAACTGATCAAGCTGTTGGGTCACTTGCTGCAAATCCTGGGTCTTTTCCTCCAAAGAATGTATTTGCTGCTGATAAAGATCTTCTTTTTGTTTTAACTGGGCTAATTGACCTTGCAAATTGCCAACGACCTCAATACTGCCGTTGGCCTGCTCATTAGCGCGCCGCACAACTTCAGCGATCTTATCTTCAAGGGCTTTAATCTGAGAAGGAGCTTGGGAGGCTTCACGCTTATACCGTTCACTTTCATTCTTTATGTCAGCGATCTCTTTTTCATATTGTGCGATCTGCTGTTTAGACCTTTCTTCCGATTCCTTAGTCTTGATGTTGATCTCTTTTAGCTGATTCGCGATCGCCTCCGCTTCTTTGCGCGTCAGCTCAAGACTATCCTTTGCGGATGCAAGCTCACTTTTGAGCAAATGCAGCTCTTTTTTTGCTTTTTCCTCCGCCTTCAGCGCCTGTTCTAACGCCTCTTGTTTTTCTTCAAGCTCTTGACGAGGAACGAACTGCTCTGGTTCTGGAAGACCGCTAAAGGCCCTCCACAAAAAAGAAACACCCACTAACAAACATATAATCGCAATCCCGCTTAGAATAAGAATCATCATAAAAGGCTCCTTTGATTAAATATACGCCTTTCGCTCGAGATAATACACATAGTCCGCGACACTATCTTCGAGGGTCGTAAACGGCCTTGAATATCCTACGCTACGCAATTTTTCCATGCGCGCTTCAGTAAAGTACTGATATTGCCCTCTGATCTCTGAGGGCATTTCAATATATTCAATATTCGGCTGTTTATCGACAGCTGAAAATAATGCATAAGCCACATCGTTCCATGTGCGCGCCTTCCCTGTTCCCACATTGTAAACACCCGAAAGCTCAGGATGCGCAAGAAAAAACATTACGACATCAACGGCGTCCTTAACATAAATAAAATCTCTTTTCTGTTCGCCATGGGCATACTCTTTTTTATATGATTTAAAAAGCAACATCTTGCTTTCTTCGATGACTTTCTTATACGCCTTGAGGATAACGCTACGCATCGGCCCTTTGTGATATTCGTTGGGTCCAAAGACATTAAAAAATTTCAGACCGACCATCTGGTCCAAGACACCTTCGTTGAGGGCCCACATATCAAATTTTTGCTTGGACGCGCCATACAGGTTGAGCGGCTGACATTGCGCAAGAAGATCATGGTCATCGCTATACCCGCGGGATCCGTCACCATAGGTCGCGGCAGAGCTCGCGTAAATAAATTGTACACGGCGTTCTAACGCCCACTGAGCTAAGATCCGGGTGTATAAAAAATTATTCTCTTCATAGTATTGCTCGTCCTGCAAGATAGTCGAGCTGCACGCACCCATATGAATAATGCATTCCACATTTGAAGAAAGTTGCCGAGAGGTCACAAGGTCCAAGAAATCCTTTTTATCAAGATATTCAATGAATTTCTTACCATGAAGATTTTTAGGTTTCAGATCGCTATCCAAATGGTCTACGATAAGGACGTCTGTCCGGCCACGAGCGTTTAGCGCTTCCAGAAGACAACTTCCAATAAATCCAGCGGCACCGGTCAAGACGATCATAGAGACTCCTTATCCTGGCTGATAAAATAATCGGCGATCCTAGCGCCGACTTGACGCCCGAGATCGGACAGGCTAAGCCTCTCAATAGATTGGGCCGATGCCGAAAAGCTGATAACGACTCGATCCGCGGATAGATCGATCATCTTTCCTTCAACTGCGAAAACGCTCGGTTTTTTACGCAACCGGTTCACCAGCCCTTGCGGAATTTCGCTTTGCGTCACATAGCCCTTGACAAAGAATTGCACATCACCAACACCGCCATCGGTTACCGCCAGAAGATCTAATGATCCTTGATTTAATCTTTCTGTAAACCCTTTGACCAGCATTAATGACGCCTGATCCGTGACAGCGTTCGACGCAATGCCCTCTCCTGGCCTAAACGGCTGCATGACCACTTTCCCTTTCAGCAAAGGCGCGCTCTCAACGATCTGCGCTTTAAAATTTAGGGTCGTCTCCAGATCAGGTTCCCGAACCGGCGCGCGGGCACATGACGCCATGGCGCAAGCGAAAAAAAGAAAAAAGATATATTTTATTTTCATAAAGCTAAAAAATCTTAACATGCCTGAAACCCTCTCGCAACAGAAATCCCTTAAAGGAAAACAAAGCTACACATCTTTCTCATCATAGATCTCGCCAAAAAGCTCCTCTAAAACATCTTCCATGGTGATCAGCCCAATGTTCTTCCCTTTTTCATCCTGAACAATAAAAAGATGCTGGTGATACGTTTGAAATTTCTCCAACAGAGTATCAGCTCTCGCCGTGTGGCTAATAAAAATAGGCTCTGTCATAAAATCTCTTACCCCGGCGCCGTCGTTGTCTTTCGCGATCTCTCTCAGTAAAACACGCTGCTGGACGATACCCACAATGTCAAAGACATTCTGATCATAAACCGCAATACGGCTGAATCGGGAATGGATAACGACGTCCCGAACCTCATCTAAAGTAGCGCTCGCAGGTAGCGCAAGGATCTGGCTGATAGGTCTCATCATCTGCAGCGCCCGTAGATCATTAAGGCGAAAAACTCGGTTGCACAAGACTTCTTCATCGTGCTCAACCGTACCCGCATCACGACCAAGCTTAAGCATGATCTTGATCTCCTCTTCCGTGATCTTGGGAAGGCTGCCCTTTTTTAAAAATGGCTTTGCCGCGCCAACCGCGATGCGGACAATAGGACGCATGACCCAAACAAGCCACCGAATAGGCTTAGCGACAAAGAGCGATACTGTTGTTTTATAGCGTTCACCAATGGTTTTAGGGATGATCTCCGCTACAACAATGATCGTGAACGTCAAAACCGCTGATATCAAACCGAGCCATTGATCACCAAAGACCATGGCCGCGTGCTGCCCGACAAAGATAGAACCTGCAATATTGATCGTATTATTCACGATCACGATCGCGGACAAAGCCATGTCCATGTTCTCTTTTAAATACAGCAAATCCTTGGCATAGCGCCGGCCTTGTTCCAATAGGATTTTCGCGCGGATAAACGGCAAGCTTAAAATTGCGGCTTCGCTTAACGAGCAAAGAAAAGAGCCCAATAAAACGCTGACAGAAAGAAAAACTAATGTTGCCATAAGAAAATGTTACTAGTGGTCGATACGCGTTTGATCAAGGATTTAATCTATTAAAATGAAAGATTCTGCCGAGAGATTTCTTGCACATTGATCGCTGGCGACGGCATACCCAATAAATAACCTTGACCAGCATCAATACCAAGCTCAAGAAGAACATTAAGCTCTTCCTTTCGCTCAATCCCTTCGGCGACGCAGGTAATGTTGTTCTCTTTGCAAAGACCCACAATAAAACGGACCATGCTGCGTTTAAGAGAATTCGTGTCCAGATCACGAATGATGCTCATGTCTATCTTGACGAATTGCGGCAAAATCTCAACGATCGACTCCAGGCTCGCGTAACCGCCTCCGATATCATCGATCGCGACGCCGAAACCCGTCCGCTGATATTCCTTCAGCCGGTCAAAAAAGATACGATAGTCTTTGATCGCCGATCTCTCGGTGATCTCAAAGACGATGCGATGTTTGTCGATGTTAAAGCTTTCGATCAGGGTGCGGATACGCGAAAACTCAGCGCTTTCAACCAAATAAGGATTTGAATTTAAGAAGATCTTATCCTGATAATCGCTGCGTAAGATCTCCTGCATAGCCTTGCGCCAGCCCAAGATCTCCAGATCATAATACACGCCGAAACGCAAGGCCGCGGCAAAAAGAACCTCTGGATTCGCTAAAATGCTTTTCGCGGGTGGACGGCTCAGAACCTCTAACCCGCAAAGACGAAATGGTTTGAGATAAAAGATCGGCTGGAAGAATGGGATCAACAGCTGTTTATCAATGATCGTGCGCAGCTCCACGATCATGGCATTTTGCTCCTCAGTGTCCGAATCAAATGCTTCCCGTCGACGCATGACCGCTTCCATCCGCGCGAACAACTCTTCATACTCAAAAGGTTTTGTAATATAGTCATCCGCCCCCAGATATAATCCTTCGATCTTATCTTCGTAAAGATAGCGTACCGAAAGAATAATAATAGGGATCTGTTTTGTGTCTTTCTGCTCGCGCAGCTTACGACAGATCTCAAATCCAGAAATATCCGGCAAGACAAGATCAAGCAAGACAATGTCGGGTTTCTGAGCGGCTTTCTGAAGCGCCTGCTGTCCTGTCTCGGCGACATCGACCGCGTAGCCACGCGTTTCTAAAAGCAGAACGAGCGTCTTGGCCACGTTCTTTTCATCATCAACAATCAAGACTTTTTTCTTTTTCATCGAAGATCCTAAAGCTTGCCTTATTTTATAATGCTATGAATTCATTATAAAAGAGAATAGCGAAAAAATCTACGGCGTTCCAAAGAATTTACTGCCGTTCATAGACCAAGAATTGGTATGGCAAAGCTCCTTGCCCGTGAATGGCGGAGCGGTCAGTGATATGAAATCTTTGGTCGATCATTGGAAAAAAGGCATCACAGCCAAAATCTGATCCGATACGCGTAAGAAAGATCTTGCGGCATTGCGGGTGCTCGATGGCTTGAGCATAAACACTTGCCCCGCCAATGACAAACACCTGATCGATGACTCGATCATACTGCTCGCTTGAAAGCTCATCAAGCGCGACATCAAGACTGTACGCCTTGAAAACCGATGGAGGCAGCGGATAATCACGGCTTGTTGTCAGAACAACATTCAATCGGCCTGGCAAAGGACGAAATTTTTCCGGAATTGACTCCCAGGTTTTTCGCCCCATAACAACCGCGTTCTTTCTTGTCGCATCTGCAGTTGCAAGCGTCACGGACTTAAAATGCTTCATGTCTTCTGGCAGATCCCATGGGAGAGCGCCATTCTTGCCGATACCGTTATTTTGATCTGTCGCTACGATGATATCAAATGTTCTCAGCATAATGCTCAGACAGCAATAGGAAATTTAATAAAAGGGTCATATTGATAGTTCTCAAGGACAATGTCCTCAAATTGGACATCAAAGATCGGTTTGAAAGCGACCCTAAGCTGTGGTAACGGCTTGGGTATCCTAGTCAATTGTGTCTTGAGCCCGTCCACATGATTAAGATAAATATGCGCATCGCCAATGGTGTGCGTAAAAATACCCGGCTGCAGGCTGCACTCCTGAGCCACCATGGTCATCAAAAGCGCATAGCTGGCAATGTTGAATGGGACGCCGAGGGCGAGATCCGCTGAACGCTGATACAGCTGGCAATCCAAGCGGCCATTGACAACATAAAATTGGAACATCATATGGCATGGCGGTAA
>CAZAOD010000024.1:19863-24224 GCA_964486675.1 uncultured Planctomycetales bacterium
ATTCCAAGCGTTGACGATGATCCGCCGGGAATCGGGGTTGTTCTTTATGAGATCGATGGCTTCTTGGACCTGGTCAACATGCTCTTTGCGATACTGCCCAGTAGCAGAATCCAAAATGAACTTTTCCCATTTACGCCACTGATAGCCATAGACCGGACCCAGCTCCCCTTGAGGGTCTGCCCACGCATTCCAAATAGGCGTGTAGGCCTTAAGACCATCATTGATATTGGTCGCGCCCTTCAAGAACCATAGCAACTCTCGGACAACAGCATCAAAGAGAACTTTCTTGGTTGTCAAGATCGGGAACCCTTGGCGCAGATCGTACTTTTTCTGGCAACCGAACAACGAAATGGTCCCTGTCCCCGTCCGATCCTCTTTCCGCTCACCATGGTCTAGAACATGCTGGATCAACTCAAGATATTGCTTCATGATCTTGTCTCATCGCTCCCGGGCTGTTTGCCACATCTTAGAGTTGTATTCTTCTACCATGCGATGCGTGTTAAAGAAAGCGCTCTTAGCAACACAATTGATCATTTTATCGATCCACGCGGTCTCATAGTTGACACGCCCATTTTTTATTGTCTGATAGTATAATCGCATCGCTTGTTCTAAGACCTCATATAAAGCCTCTGAATCCTCATCAAGGCGAAGATCCGATTCGCTACCGATATCAGCTCCTTGATGACGATATCCAAAGATCCAGCCAATATCGTCATCCTCCGCCTCCACGACCCAGCCATCCGATGTCGTCATCTGTAAAACGCCATTAATGATCGCTTTCATGCCGCTTGTGCCTGAGGCCTCAAAAGGCGGCAAAGGATTGTTCAGCCAAACGTCAACGGAATTCGTTAACAACTTTCCAAAATAGGTATCATAATTTTCCAAGATGAGCACACGGATAATATCCTTATAGTGATTGAGCTTATCGATCTGATCAAAGATCTCATCAATGCGCACCCCTCCAATATTATCGTTTGGATGAGCTTTGCCGGCCATAATGATCTGAATAGGGCCAACCTCTCTGGCAAGCTCAATGAGATGCTCGATCTTATGCAAAACGAGAACTGGACGCTTATAATTAGCGATACGGCGTGCCCAGCAGATCGTAAAAACATCGTCTCGCAATTGCCATCTGCGGATCAAATTCAGAAGATTACGTTTGTTCGCTTGGTGGGCGTCAAAAAGATCCTTACGAAATTGCGCGTCCTTGGAAAGCTTTCGGACATTTTCAAGGCAGCAAGGATCCTTATCCCAGGCGCCGATGTTCGCTTTGTACTTATCAAACAATTTCTGGAAGCTATCGGAAGACCATGTGTACGCATGGACACCGTTGGTGATCGCCTGAATCTTCTGCGCATAGCTCGGGAACTGGATGCGCATGACTTCCCCATGCTTTTGGGCGACGGCATTGACCTTGTTGCAATTGTTCAGGGCCATGTAGGTCAGATTAATCTCCCCGGACTGATAACTCTCCTTGCCGAACATCTCAGCCGCCTGCACATAATGCGGCTCCAGCACGTTGGCAACATCAGAGATCGCGAATCGGTCATGCCCAGCGGCGACCGGGGTGTGACATGTAAAGATAAAATTATTGCGGATCGGCTCCAAATTATTTTTATCGGACAACTGCATATATTTTTCAAGGATCGCGAAAGCCGCATGGCCTTCATTTAGATGATAGCGATCAATGGAATAGCCAAGGCTGTCCAACGACTTCATCCCGCCGATCCCTAAGATAGTACGCTGGATGATCTTCCACCAGGCGTTATCGCTACGGTACAGTTGTCCGGTTAACTGACGAAAATACTCCTTGTTCTGCGGCAAATTCGAGTCAAGCAATATAAGGGGCATGGCCTGCTTTTTGTCAAAACTGTAAACATAATACTTCCATACGCGCAGATAAATAGGTCCTTCTTTCGTGTTAAGCGTCACGATATTCTTTAAGGGGATCAGGCCCGGGTACGTCCAAGGATCCCATTGAAGCTCCTCTGGAACTTGGCCATGCTTGTACCAGAAGTTCTGCTTAAAATACCCTTTTCCCCACAAAATGCCAATACCCGCTAAGGAAAAACCAAGGTCTGCAACGCTCTTAAGGGTGTCACCCGCCAGAACGCCCAAACCCCCGCCGTAAATAGGGATGTCTAAAAGCTTATTGATCTCAACGCGGAAGATATAATCACAAAGCCAATGGTTCGAAAAAACCTCATGCTGATAAAATTTATTTTGCTCGCTTAAAGGTTTCTTGAGCTGGAACGAATTATAAATGCTCGGCGCGAGACCGTACTCCATGGAGAAATAGGCGATGGAAGGGATATTCTTGCGGTAAAGCCGCTCTTCCGCCGCCAAGATCGGCTTTAGAGGGAAGCCAAAATATTCCTTTTCATTGATCTCGTTTTGATACTTTTCTTGAAATAATTCAATGCCGCCAACAAAATCTTCGTAAGAAAAGCTCTTTTCGTTTTGCGATCCAGACATAAGGTCTCCCGGGTTTTATAATATTTCAGAAGGTATGCGAGCGAGTGTATTATAGCAGAAAACTTATCTGTTGGAATGTTATATCCTGGTTTTTTGCCTCAAGCGTCCCCTGCCAAGGATCAGCGGCCAGAAGAACGTGGACAGATCTTAAGGATGGGCCGATAGGTTTTTATAGATGCGGTTCTGGTATAGCTTAGTATCTTCTCCAGCGCTTTTTTCAACGATCAAAACACCAGCGCTCGGATCCAGGCGCTGAAGAAGCTTTAGGCCCTGCTCTCGCCCAAGCGCGCAGATCACTGTTGAAAAAATATCTGCCTGGGTCGCGTTCTGGGTTACAACGGTCGCGCTCATGATCTCCTGCTGAGGATACCCGTTGGTCGGGTCAATAATATGGGAATATTTTCTTCCTGCGATCTCAAAATACTTCTCATAATCACCGGATGTCGATACGGCTTTATCGCTTATGATCGCAACGCTCATAAGCTTATCAGGATCGACAGGATCCTTGACGCCCACGCGCCAAGGCTGGCCTCGAGCGTTTTGCCCGTAAGTAACGATCTCCCCTCCCATATCAACCAAAAAGTCCTCAAACCCTTGCTGCCTAAGGATCCGCGCGGCCTCATCAGCGGCATAGCCCTGCCCCATACCGCTAAGATCGATCCTTGTCTGCGGATGCGTCAAGCGCACATAGTCTCCCGGCAAGATCTCTACCTTGTCACATCCAACCGCCGCTGAAACAACACTGATCAATCCTTCTGAAGGATGCTGATTCTTTTCTTGCGCTGTTTTCCACAGCTCCAGAAAAGGCGCCACAGTAACATCAAAAACACCCTCTGTTCTCTGGCAGTAATCTTTGGCAAGGCGCAAAACAGCGGCTGTTTCGGCATGCACCTTTAACGCCTTAGGATATGACGCATTGATCCGCGCAATATCGCTATGCGCGTAGTAAACGCTTAAGCGGTCATTGATCGTTTGGACACGCTGCCATACCCTGTCAAAGGCATCAAGAATTTTTTGCTTGTTTTGACGCGTACCGCAAATATCAACGCGAACGACCGTGCCCAACAAAAAATGCTCCTGATGATAATGTATCCTTTGCTGGGAGAAAAAAGAGTAGACGCAATAAGAAACTAATCCAGCAAAAAAGATCAACGTAGCAACGAATACGCTTTTTGGGATCCGATCGGTGGAGAGCATAGATTAAAAATGGGCCTCAAGTCGAGCGGCAGACAAACGTTTGCGCATATGTTTCTTTTCTGAATGTTTATGCTTGTGCTCTAACATCTTTTCCTTTGCGCGCCTAGAACGTTTACGTTTCTGGCGGCGGATCTTTTCAGCGCGGTCGCGCTCAGCCTGAACAAAGCCTTTTTGACGCTGCTCGATCTTATTCAATAAAATGCGTCGCGCAAGAAATCGATTTAAGCCTTGCGAGCGCGATTCTTGACATTTAACGATCACGCCTGTCGGCCGATGGATAAGGACAACGCACGTCGCAACCTTATTCACGTTTTGCCCGCCAGGACCCGAAGAACGGACAAACTGCTCTTCAATATCGCTTTCGCTAATATGAAGCTGCTGCATCCGTCGATAAAGCTCTTGCTCTTTGGAGAGTGTCACATCTGCAAGCGACATATCATTGGACCTTCTGGTAGAGAATGGCAACCCACTGCTCACCTTTTTTGACATTAATGCATCTTAAGGATTTTACGCCAAAAACTTTGCGGATCAGAGGATAATTTTCGATCATGATCCCAGAAATGGCCAGAAAACCATTACGCTTGACCGCAGAAAGGATCTGTCGCTTGTATTTGATCAGATCACGCGTGATAAGATTGGCCGCAACGAACTCAAAAGGCTTTTGAGTATGATATGTCTTAATATTACCA
>CAZAOD010000025.1:0-2663 GCA_964486675.1 uncultured Planctomycetales bacterium
TTTACTCCGCCAGAAGCGAAGACTGTAGGATCACCGACAAAAAAAGTCAATATTGACGTTTCTTTCTTCTAACTAATCAATCGTTAATTTTTTGTTGCGATACTTACCAACACAAGCCTGTCATCTGATGACAGCGGATGGGCTTTTAAATTATTCTTTAGTCCGCTCTGCCAGGCGCAAGACGATGGCCATTTATATTGAAGATCGCCAGCGTTTAAAAGTTTTTGTTCCTTGGCGCATATCGGAAGATGTGATCAAAGATTTTCTGAACAGCAAAATTACATGGATTAAGCGTCATATTGCTTGCGATAAAATGCGCGAGAAAGAGGTAAAATGTCTTGCGTATAGCGACGGGGCCATGTTTCTGTTCTTAGGAAAAACATATCCTTTAGGTTATTATCCCTACGAAGGCAAGAAAGTCACGGTTCGCTTATGGCAGGATTTTTTGCAGATATCTGTTCCTTGGGCCATGCCCTGCGATGATATTGAGCCTTCTATCGCGCATGCGCTCAAAGATTGGTATCGAGAGCAGGCCAAAATAGTGATCGCGCAGCGTGTTTTAGATCTTGGCAAGCCTTTTCACATCCACCCTGAACAGGTTGTGGTCAAAAGTCAGAAACGCCTTTGGGGAAGCTGCTATTCAAGAAAAAGAGCGATCTATATTAACTGGAGGATCATCATGGCGCCGCCACAGGTTGTGGATTATGTGCTTATTCACGAATTTTGTCATTTGCTGGAACCTAATCATTCTTCGAGATTTTGGCAGCAGGTACGATCTTATTGCGTTTCATATCGAGAATGTGAGCGCTGGCTTAAAGATAATGCGGCGCGGATGCATTTTTCTTAGAAAGGACCACTATGAAGCTTGAGATCAAAGTCATCGCAGGGGCCAAAAAAGATATGATCAAGGTCGATGCTTCACCCTTGCGTGTTTATCTGACAGCGCCTGCTGTAGATGGAAAGGCGAATAAAGCACTAGTTGATTTTTTGTCAGAATATTATAAAATTACTAAAAATAATATTAATATTGTAAGAGGGTTGAAATCCAGGCATAAAACGATTATGATAGAAGGAATTTAAACAGGAGCCTATCATGCTAGAACAAAGAATATCCGCCGATTACATCCAGGCCATGAAAAATAAAGATTCGGCCAAAAGTGCCACACTTAGCTTTTTGCGTGCGCAGATAAAAAATGTCCGCATTGATAAGCGTGTTGAAAAAGTTGATGATTTCGACGTTATCGCTGTCATTAAAAAGCAGATCAAGCAGCGCCAAGAGTCGATTGCTCAATTTGAGCAAGGTGGGCGGAGTGACCTCGCTAATAAAGAAAAAGAGGAGATGGTTATTTTGCAGGATTACTTGCCTCAGCAGGCCTCTGCACAGGAGATCGCGGCTGCCGTTGGGCAGGCTGTCCGCGACACTGGCGCGAAAAGCATGAAGGACATGGGGTCGGTCATGAAGGCCGTTGTTGCTAAATTTGAAGGACGTGCTGACAATAAGATCATTAGCGATCTTGTTCGACAGGCCCTCTCATCGTTATAAAATAAAAAATATCATTTATGAGACGATTTCAGCGTGTTGTTATCATTTTGATCTTTGTCGGAGTTATTGCCGCGACTTATGGCGTTGAGTTTTATAGCAAGTATACCGTCCCCATTATCATGTATCACAACGCGGAGCCATCAGAACGCAAAGGCGCCTTGAACAGCGTCAGCAACAAGAACTTTGAATATCAAATGGCTTTCTTGAAAAGGCATAAATTTAACGTTATTAGCCTTACCGATCTTGCCCGCGCGATCCGCGAAAAACGTTTTTTACCTCACAACAGTGTTGTCATCACCTTTGATGATGGCTACGCGGACAACTATCACCACGCGTTTCCTATCTTGAAGAAATATGGTTTTCCAGCGACGATCTTTATCGTTGCGTCTTTGATCGGACATGAGAATTATTTGACTTGGGATCAGATCAAGGAGATGGAGTTCTCAGGTATAGACTTTGGTAGTCATACATTGACACATCCTTATTTGCCGGATCTGACGAGGGATCAGCAGCGAAAAGAGATCATTGGAAGTAAAGAATTTATTGAAAGTCGCTTAGGCCATACGATCCACCACTTTTCCTATCCTATCGGTGGTTTTAATGAAGATAGCAAGGCGTTGGCCGAAGAAGCTGGATATCTGTCAGCGTGCACAACGAACCGAGGATATACCCGGTTCAATGAGGATCTCTATGAGCTTAAGCGTATACGCTTTGGCAATAAAGATAATGTGTATTGGAACGTTTTTGTTAAGCTGTTCGGGTATTATAATCTTTTCCGTAAGCCCGTAAATCCATATTAATCTTACTTGACTTTACGAAAGGAAGATCATGACGCAAGCTGCACGGTATTATTTGGATGACAAGAACCGTTTTGTAATTGAGGACTACAATAACGCCAAGATCTTCACTAATTTTTTTCCTGGTGTTGCAGGCGCGTGGGGGATCCCGATGTGGGTGTTTTATGTCAACCGCGGCCAATGCATCTCAAGCTTTGGTATTGAAAGTAAGGACAAGGCGATCATGGAGTTTCAGCCGGCCAACAAGGCCTATCGCTATACGTCGCTGCATGGATTTCGGACTTTTATTAAAATAAAGAAAGGCGCTAAGACATTCTTTTATG
>CAZAOD010000025.1:2673-8018 GCA_964486675.1 uncultured Planctomycetales bacterium
TGTAACACCCGTTTTAAGGTCTCCCAGCGCATGGCTATTTCGGGGCATGACCTGACGATCGAAGAGATCAATCATACATTAGGGCTTGCCGTTGAGGTAAACTATACGACGCTACCGGAAGAGCAGTATGCCGCGCTGATCCGTAAGGTTACGATCAAGAATATGGCAAAGACAGCTTACCCCATGGAAGTGGTCGATGGCATGCCGGCGATCATCCCTTATGGGTTTAATGACAGGCTTTTAAAGGATATCTCTCGGACCGTAGAAGCCTGGATCAAGGTTTCTAATTGCGAGAATAAGGCTCCTTATTATAATTTAGAAGTCATTGTTTCGGATAAACCTTATGTCGAGAACATCAATGAGGGAAATTTTTATTTTGCTTTTGAAAAGGATGGGGGTAAGCCAAAGTTATTGGACCCTATCGTTCAGCCATCATGCGTTTTTGGAGCGACAACTGATTTTTGCTATCCGAAGTTATTCTTGAAAGATGATTTTAAGGTCCCGAAAGATCAGAAAACCCGCAACCAAACACCCTCGGCTATGGCTCATGCAAAGTTTACGTCTTTGTCTGGAGAGTCGCACACGATCACCTCATTGATCGGCCATATTCATAGCAAGTCACAGCTGAATCGTATCGTCAAGCGTAGTGTGCAAGGGGAATATTTGAAGGTCAAACGTGAACGTAGCCAAGAGATCCTGTCGGAGATCCAGAACTATATGTTCACCCATAGTGCTTGCCGTGAATTTAATCTTTATGCTGGACAGACATTCGTTGACAATGTCTTGCGCGGAGGGCTCCCGCTATCTTTCAAGACAGAAAAAGGAAAAGCTGTTTTTAATGTTTTTAGCCGAAAGCACGGCGATCCGGAGCGGGATTATAACTATTTTATTTTGAACCCAACATTCCTCTCTCAAGGAAACGGTAATTATCGGGATGTGAACCAAAATCGGCGTAATGATATTTGGTTCAATCGCGACTTGAACGAGGGAAGCGTGATCAATTTCTTTAATCTGATCCAGGCGGATGGATACAATCCTTTGATCGTGCAGGGGACCGCCTTTCGTTTTTCTGATCCCAAAAAGATCGATGATCTTGTACGCGCGTATGTGGATAAAGATGACAGGGCAACCGTTAAAGAGCTGCTCTCAAAAGAGTTTTTCCCAGGGCTTATTCTAAAAGCCATCTTTGAAAAAGACATCCGTCTTTTGATAACACCAAAAGATTTTCTACTGAAAGTATTGGCCTGCTGTACAGCCTTTGAATTAGCTGAGCATGGCGAGGGTTTTTGGACGGACCACTGGACATATAATCTGGATCTTGTTCAGAGCTTCTTGGGGGTTTATCCAGAGCGCCTTAAGGAGATCCTTTTTGAGAAAAAGATCTTCACATTTTACCATAATACTTATTCTGTTTTGCCTCGCGATAAGCGGTATATCTTAACGACCCGTGGACCGCGTCAGTATCGTTCTGTCGTCAAAATTTCCGCTGACGCCTTAAAGGTGAGAAAAGATAACAAGCTTCGTGTTCAGGAGGGCCAAGGCGATGTGTATGCGACGCATCTGCTCGCAAAATTTTTGTGTTTGATCGCTAATAAAGCTGCCTCTTTGGATCCTTCAGGTATAGGCATTGAGATGGAAGCTGATAAGCCTAATTGGTATGATGCCCTTAATGGCTTGCCGGGGCTTCTCGGCTCTTCCATCAATGAGGCGATCGAATTGAAGCGTTCTTGCCTTTTCCTTTTGGAATCATTCAGCGCGTTGGGGCTGAGCGACGCAATGACTGTCGAGATCTTTGAAGAGCTTCATTTCTTTGTTTCTGCTTTGACTAATATTTTGCAGACCGAGCGATCATTACTTGGCTATTGGGAGAAGTCCAATCAGGCTAAAGAAACATACCGTTCCTTGGTCACAAAAGGTATTAATGGGGCTGAGTTCAAGATGTCCGTTCAGGATATCAGAAAATTTTTACGCCTTATTGTTGAAAAGGTAGACGCAGGCATCAAGCTTGCCACGGATAGCAAGGGATGCGTGGCGACCTATTTTTATCACGAGATCGTTGATCACCAAGAAACGGGTTTTAACAATGATCAGGGTCTGCCATTTCTGATGCCAAAAAAGTTTAAGCGTCATGATTTGCCTCTTTTCTTGGAAGGCTTTGTTCACGCGCTGCGCGTAGAAAAAGATCCTTCTAAGGCGAGGGCGCTTTATCAGGCGGTTCGCCGCAGTGCACTTTTTGATAAAAAACTTAAAATGTATCGAGTGAATACAGATCTTTCGAATGAAAGTTCAGAGATCGGTCGAGCGCGTATATTTCCAGCGGGATGGCTTGAAAATCAGTCCATTTGGATCCATATGGAATATAAGTTCCTTTTGGAGCTCTTGCGGTGCGGTCTTTATGATGAGTTTTACGAGAATTTGCCTCATACGCTCGTTCCTTTCTTGAACCCTGAAACATACGGCAGGAGTATCCTGGAAAATTCGTCTTTTGTCGTGAGTAGTGCTCATGAAAACCCTGAGATTCATGGCCGCGGTTATGTGGCCCGTCTTAGCGGATCAACAGCGGAATTTGTTCATATTTGGTTGATCATGAACATGGGTCTGAGTCCATTTTCGTTGGATAGTGATGGAAAACTTCAATTGGCATTTAAGCCGATCTTATCAAAGGACTTGTTTTCACGGAAAGAAATTAATGTTCGTATTTTAGGAAGGAATGGCCGCTGGGAAGATGTTAGATTGCCGGCCCAAACATACGCATTCAACTTTATGAATTCAACGTTGATCGTCTATCATAATCCTAGAACGGTTAATACTTTCGATTCCAAGGCTGTCATCAAAAAGATCATATGCACGAGCGTTGCAGGCAAGAAGATAGAGATCAAGGGGTCTGTTTTGAGCGGGGATCTTGCGCAAAAGGCTCGCGATGGAATGATGAAAAGAATGGATATTTTTTTCTAACTTATAGCAAGGGAGAGGTCTATGAGAACAGTGCGTATTGTCTTTGTTGCTGTCCTGGCTTTGGTGAGCATTTTATCCGTTTTGTCCTTGGCTCAAGAAGGGAATAAAGAATGGAAGCTTGTGTGGTCAGATGAGTTTGACTACGCCGGGGTTCCTGATCCAAAAAAATGGGGTTATGACGAAGGGTGCACGGGCTGGGGAAATAGCGAAGCGCAGTGCTACACGAATGCCCGGCCAGAGAACGCTCGTGTTGAAAATGGCAATCTGATCATCGAAGCCCGTCGTGATGGTTCCGGCAGAAGACAATATACTTCCGCGCGCCTTAAGACAAAAGGACGCGCGCAGTGGCTTTATGGTCGCTTTGAAGTGCGCGCCAAGCTTCCTTCAGGGCGCGGCATTTGGCCCGCGATCTGGATGCTTCCAGACAAGTGGAATTATGGAAAGAATTATTGGCCTGACAGCGGGGAGATCGACATCATGGAATATGTGGGGTACGCGCCAGGAGAAGTGACCGGATCGGTGCACACATTTCAGCATAATTTTCGTAATGGCAAGCCTGAAACGCGGACGATCACTGTTGCTGACGCAGAGCAGACATTCCATGTCTATGCTATCGAATGGTATCCTAAAAGGATCGATTTCTTTGTTGATGGAAAGAAGTATTTTACTGTGGCCCAGCGCAAGAACAGCTGGCGCTACTGGCCTTTTAATAAGGAATTTTATTTGTTGATGAATGTTGCTGTTGGAGGGTCTTGGGGCGGACGGCGAGGGATCGACAATAGCATTTTTCCACAGCGGATGGAAATCGATTACGTTCGTGTTTATCAATAAAAACGGGAGGAAGTTATGACGGAGCATAACGATATTACTCTTCTCAATGAGAAAGCTAAGAAAGAAGGCGCGTTCATTGAAGGCATTTTGTTTGAAATGCAAAAAGTGATCGTTGGCCAGAGGTATTTGCTCGACCGTTTGTTGGTCGGCCTGCTGGCGAATGGACATATCCTGATCGAAGGTGTTCCTGGCCTGGCCAAGACAACAGCGATCAAGGTCCTTGCCCAGATCATTCAGGCTAAATTTCACCGCGTTCAGTTCACTCCAGATATGTTGCCGGCTGATCTTACCGGTACGGTTATTTACGAACCCAAAACTTCTACTTTCTCGATCAAAAAAGGCCCTGTGTTCGCTAACATCATTCTTGCTGATGAGATCAATCGAGCCCCTGCCAAGGCCCAAAGCGCGCTATTGGAAGCCATGCAGGAGCGTCAGGTAACTATCGGGGAGGAAACGTTAAAGCTCGATGATCCTTTTTTGGTCCTCGCGACGCAGAATCCGATTGAACAAGAGGGGACCTATCCTTTGCCAGAGGCTCAAGTGGACCGTTTCATGCTGAAGGTCAGGATACAGTATCCGTCCAAAGACGAAGAATTAAAGATCCTTAAACGCATGTCTTTTACAGAAAAATCATTTGATGTCAAAAAGATGATCACTCCACAAGATATTATACGGTTGCGTCATGTTGTTGATGAGATCTACATGGACGAAAAGATCGAGCATTATATTGTTGATCTTGTAGAGGCAACTCGTAAACCTGTTGATTATCAGCTGGCAGATCTCAAGGGTCTGATCCAGTATGGAGCATCACCGCGCGCGACGATCTATTTAGCGGTGGCTTCTAAAGCCTATGCTTTTTTGCAGGGCCGTGGATATGTTACGCCGCAAGACGTGAAATCCATCGGTATGGATGTCCTGCGGCACAGGGTTATCCCGACCTATGAGGCTGAAGCGGAAGAAAAAACACCAGAAGATATCATTAAGCGTATCTTTGAAGCTGTTGAAGTTCCTTAATTTTCCGTTCACGAGTGTCTTATGATCCCAAAAGACATTTTTACAAAGATCCGGCGAATTGAAATTACGACCAAGCGGCTGGCCACAGATGTTTTTGCGGGCGCTTACCACAGTGTTTTTAAGGGCCAGGGCGTGGAGTTTGATGAGGTGCGTGAATATCAGCCCGGTGACGATATTCGCATGATCGACTGGAACGTGACCGCGCGCACGGGACGTCCCCATATTAAAAAATTTATTGAAGAGCGCGAGATGACGGTCATGCTTGTCGTTGATGCTTCCCGCTCGTGTCATTTTGCGACGATCCAGGAGCTAAAAAGCAAGTTAGCTGCTGAGATCGCTGCTGTCTTGGCGTTCTCAGCAGTAAAAAACAATGATAAGGTTGGCCTTCTTATCTTTACTGAAAGAATAGAGAAATTCATTCTTCCTCGCAAAGGACTTCAGCATGTTCTGCGCGTCATTAGAGAAGTTTTATACTTTAAACCTCAAGGTCAGGGAACGAACATCAGCCAAGCTTTGGAATTCTTGAGCAAGGTCGCGCGCCGTCG
>CAZAOD010000025.1:8028-8413 GCA_964486675.1 uncultured Planctomycetales bacterium
TCGGAGTGTCGCTTTTATGATCTCGGATTTCTTTGATCAGGATATGGCAGACACTCTCAGACAGGGTTTGACGATCGCTAATAAAAGACATGATGTCATTGCGGTCACTCTAAATGATCCCAGGGAGTTCGATTTGCCGAACTGTGGTTTGCTTGAGCTTCAAGATGCTGAAACTGGAAAACGTTTTAGTGTTGATTCGGGTGATTGCCTTGTACGCCAACGGTATCGCGAGAACGCCCTTAAGCGTGCTCAGGCAAGAGAGGATCTTTTTCGCAGCGTTGGAATGGATGCCGTCCATATCTTTACGGATAAACCTTTTGCTCCAGAGTTGGTAAAATTTTTTGTAAAACGCAAAAAACGTTTTCGATGATCGTATGTTATTTTT
>CAZAOD010000025.1:8423-8755 GCA_964486675.1 uncultured Planctomycetales bacterium
GGAAAGTTTTGCTCAAGAATTTGAAGGATTGCGCGCGATTAAGCCGCCAGCAGCTTTGCCGTCCCGCCTTGTTTTGTTGTGGATCCTTGTGGGTTTCTTGATCGCAGGCGTTCTCGTTTATTTTCTTTTTAGGTTTTTCCGTTCTCGAAAATCAAAGCCCTGTGCTGTTCCCGTGGCGTTACCAGCCTATGTGACCGCCTTACAAAGATTGGAAGATCTGCGCGCGCAAAACCTACCAACAGCAGGCAGGGTCAAAGAGTATTATTCCATCCTTTCTGATATTGTCCGACATTATCTAGAGGATTCTTTAGCGTTACGGGCTCCGGAGATGA
>CAZAOD010000025.1:8765-22556 GCA_964486675.1 uncultured Planctomycetales bacterium
AGGTGCACCCACGGCATGGTCTATTACAAGGAGATGACAACCGAAGAATTCCTGCATTCATTACGATCTTCCGCTGATCTTACCGCCGCGCAGAAAGACAGCTTGAAAGATTTTTTAGGATCATGTGATCTGGCGAAGTTCGCTAAATATCGCTCTAATATCAACGAGATGGAGCATGGCTTTGATTTAGCACAGAAATTAGTACAGGAGACGATGCCCCGTGAGCCTCACGTTTAAGAGCCCTTGGATTTTATTGTTGATCCCTTTTGTTGTCGGGTCTGTGATCTGGTGGTATGGGCGCAAGAAAGAAACCGCACTGCAATTTTCCTCATCGTTATTGCTTGTGCCTGTCGCTGGAGGATTGAAGGCGTGGTTATCAGCGCATCTGTATTGGGGAAGGGCTTTTGCGCTTATTTTTTTTATGGTCGCTTTAGCCGGCCCTCAGCAAGTCCTTGAAGAGACGCCGTACAAAGCCGAAGGGGTCGATATCGTTTTAGCGATCGACGCTTCGGGCAGCATGGCGGCGGAAGATTTTAAGGTTGATGGTCAGCGCGTGAATCGCCTGACGGCCGTTAAACATATTGTGCGCGATTTTATTCGTAAACGCAGCAACGATCGGATCGGCCTTGTGGTCTTTTCTCAGTTTGCCTATACCGTATGCCCTTTGACTTTTGATCAAGAATGGCTCTTGGATAATCTAGATCGTGTTCAGTTGGGCATGATGGAAGATGGGACGGCGATCGGTTCAGCTTTGGCATCTTCCACGGCTCGATTGAAGGCAAGCAGTGCCAAAAGCAGGATCGTGATCCTTTTAACAGATGGCATTAATAATGCCGGAAAGATAGCCCCTGTAGCCGCGGCGAATATCGCTGAGGCGATGGGTATCCGTGTTTATACGATCGGTGCCGGATCTAAAGGCCCTGTGCCTTTTCCGATCCAGGATTTCTGGGGGCGGCGCGCCTATCAGAACGTGGAGATCAACATCGATGATGCAACGCTTCAAGAGATCGCTACGCTGACAGGCGGAAAGTACTTTTGGGCTAAAGATACGGAAACTTTAAAGGCGATCTACGCAGAAATCGATCAAATGGAAAAAAGCGCAATGCAACAAAACGGATACCGTGAATATCGGCAGCTATTTCCGGCCGTGCTTATCGTAGCGCTGTTGATGCTCTTTATTGATCTTGTTTTATCGAACACATGGCTGGTTAAAATTCCTTAATATGATGCAATGGGCTGATATACATTTGTTAAATCTTTTGTGGCTTGCGTTGCCTTTAGTGATCTTTTTTTGGTGGGCTGCGGCACATAAAAAAGATCTTCAAGAGAGATTTGCTGACAAGCACTTATTCAAGGAGATCACCCCTGTCGAGCGATTTCCGAAAGATATCATGCGGCGCTTGTTATTTGTGAGCCTTTTTGCTCTTTCATGTATTGCGTTGGCGCGGCCTCAGTGGGGATTCCGATGGGTGGAGGTCAAGCGTCAGGGGTTAGACATCATGATCGCCTTAGATATTTCTAAAAGTATGCTAGCAGAAGATGTCAAGCCTAATCGTTTAGAGCGTGCCAAGCTCGCAGTTAAGGACCTGATCAAAAAACTTAGCGGGGATCGTATTGGTCTTGTGGCATTCTCGAGCACGGCTTTTTTAGCTTGTCCTTTGACCAGCGATTATGGAGGATTTCTTTTGGCGCTTGAGGACGTCGGGCCACACACAATCTCGCAGGGAGGAACAGCGCTCGCTAAGGCCATAGAAGAGTCTGTAAAAGGATATGTAAATGTTCCCAGTCAGTATAAGAATGTGATCCTTATCACTGATGGTGAGAATTTGCAAGGAGATCCTCTGCAGGCGGCCCAGCAGGCGCGTCAGAAAAACATTAGGATCTTTTGCATAGGCATAGGAACGCAAGAAGGAGAGTTGATCCGCGTTGCCAATGAAAAAGGTGAAAAGGAATTCTTGAAAGACAAGTCTGGCAATTTTGTTAAGACGCGTTTAGATGAATCTACGCTTAAACAGATCGCGCTTGAGACCGATGGGGCGTATGTTCGGGCGAGCGGGGCGGATTTTGGTTTAGAGTATATTTATCAATCACGGTTAGCCGTTATGGAAAAACGTGATATTGATGCCAAAATGAAAAAACATCATATTGATCGCTTTCAAATTCCTTTGGCCTTGGCAACATTCTTGTTGTGGCTTGAAATGATCATATCGAGGATGGAATGAAAAAGTTCTGGATATTCTTTTTTTTGTTGTGTTTTCTGGGCGCGGCATGGCCGGATTCAGTCTTTGCGGGACAATCCAGCATCGTGCGCACAGGCAATAGGCAGTATCGCAAGGGGGACTATGCGGCAGCGCTTGAGAGCTATCAGAAAGCATTGGAAAAAGATCCTAACTCTGATATTATCAATTTTAATATTGGCACAGCGATGTATCAGCAGCAGGATTATCCGGGAGCGATCACGCGTTTACAGCAGGCCTTGCTGACCGAAGATATCAGCTTGCAGCAAAAAACAGCATACAATCTAGGAAGCGCTTTTTATCAGCAGGGAAAGACCCTCGAACAGGCGGATATTAATGGCGCGATCGATGATCTTGAAAGAAGCCTTTCGCATTTTCAAAGATCTATTGATCTTGATGGCAAAGATGAAGACGCGCAATATAATTATGCGTTTGTTCAGCGAGAACTTGAGCAATTGAAACAGAAGAAAGAACAGCAGCAAAACAACAGCTGTCCTTTGCCCAAAAAAGAAAGCTCTTCACAGGACAAGCAGCAAAAAGATGAACAGCAGAGCCAGCCTCAAGATAGCAAGGAGGATGGCCAACAACGAGGGCAGCCACAGTCCCGCGATCAGGACCAGGAGAAAGAGCAAGAGGGTCCTTCGGCTTCAACGTCAAGTGAGGATCAACAGCGCTCAGATGATCAGTCGCAAAATGAACACAGAGCTCAATCCCCTGCGCAAAGCGATTCCGGAAATCATGCAGGCGAGGGCGAACAAAACCCTTCTGAAAAGTTGGGGTCCATGACCAAAAAACAGGCGGAAGCCGCGATCGCTAATTATCAACAAAATGAAGAGCCCCGGGGGATGTTTTATCTTTTGAAAAAACCGTCACAGGATCATACAGTAGAGAAAGATTGGTAGGCGTTATGAAGTCGCGATGGATGATTTTTCCATTGATCGTTATCTTTGGGTTTTTCCCTTGCATTCATGCCTTTGGGCAGGATATTAGCTTCCGGGCCAGCGTTGATAGAAAAAAGGCTGGGCTTGATTCGACGATCATCTTGGACCTGACGGTGACCGGCGTGCAGAACGCCTCTGCGGTCCAACTTCCTGAAATTGATGGTTTTAGATCGCGCTATGTGGGACCATCCACCAGTATCTCCATTATCAATGGGCAGCAGTCTTCTTCTGTTTCTCAGAAATATATCTTATACCCTCAGAAGACTGGTTTGCTAACGATCCCAGCATTCAGCGTGACGATCAACGGAACACAATATGAAACGCAGCCTATTGAAGTAGAGATCTTAGAGTCTGCTTCTTTAGAGGGCCATACGAGCGCTGTTTCTGACATTGGAAGATCCGCAGACATTAAAGAAAAAGCATTCTTGACTCTGGAATTCTCTAAAAAAAGGATTTATGTTCGAGAGCCATTACCGATCACGATCAAGCTTTACGCAAACAATATTTCGTTAACAGATATTCAGTTTCCCGTCCTAAGGCAGGATAATTTCGAGATCGAAGATTTTGAGAGGCCGACGCAGTACCAAGATGTTCATGAGGGTGTCTCATATGATGTTGTGGAGTTCACGACTGTCGCGTATCCTGTGCAAAGCGGGGTGTTCACCGTCGATCCGGCGCATCTCGATTGTAATGTTGTTCATCGCAGGGCGTCGCGCGATTCATCCTTGTTTGGTGGATTCTCAGAGGATTTGTTCGAGAGCTTTTTTGGGAATTACGAAAAATACCCCGTTAGCTTGCGTTCACAAGAGCAGGTGGTTGAAGTTTTGCCGCTTCCAGCGGGAGCGCCAGAAGGTTTTAGTTCTGCTGTAGGACGATTTGATCTTCAGGTGTCTGCAAGTCCTTTGGATGTCCATGTTGGCGATCCCGTCACGATCAAGATGGTAATTTCTGGGGATGGGGACCTGAAGAATATTAACATGCCGATGTATAGGGATTCTGATGAATTTAAGGTTTACGATCCCCAGATTAAGCAGCAAGGCAGCACAAAAACACTTGAGCAGGTTTTGATCCCGAAGTCGGAGAAAATTATGAAAATCCCGGCCGTTCGGTTTGTTTATTTTGATCCTTATAAGGAAGCATATGAGATTATAGAAAGAGGCCCTTTTGATCTCGTTGTTCATCCGGCGCCTTTTGGTAAAAAAGCAGCGATCGTTGAAGCCTTACAAGAAAAGGTAAACGCGCCTGAAGTGATCGGCCGTGATATTGTTTTTATTAAAGAAAAGCCAGGGACTTTTTATTCATCTTGTGCGTTTACAAAGGATCTATGCGGATTTTGGATCTTCTTTGCGTTGTATGCGGCAGGGGTCAGTATTGGGATTATGGTATTTAAGCGAAATGTTAGGATCAAGACCGATATTCGTTATGCTAAGCGTTTGCGTGCTCCTCGCAAGGCTCGAGAAGGCCTTCGGGCAGCAGAACATTGTTTGCGGTCCCAGAAGACCAAAGAATTCTACGATATCGCATACAAGGTTTTGCAGAAGTATTTTGCGGAGAAGTTTTCTATTCCTGAGGGCGTTGTGACGGCTCATGAGATCCAAGACATCCTATTGCCTTATGATGTTTCGCTGACTATGATGGGGCAGATCCAGGGGTTATTGTCGACTTGCGAAATGATCCGTTATGGCGCGACAACGACACAGACTGTATCACTGCAAAAAGATTATCAATCGTTAAAAGAGATCCTTGATTATTTTGAGAGAGTGTAACATGAAAAGAATTCTCGTTGCTTTGGTTCTTTGCGCTACGATCTGTTCGTGCTCCTTCGCGCAAGGGGCCCCAGAAGATCCTTCCGTCAAGTTTTACGAGGCGAATCTGTCATACAAGCAAGGCGATTATCAGCAAGCCGCTGTTTTCTATGAAGAAATATTAGCTCAGGGAACTGTTGGCGGAGCGCTTTACTATAATTTGGGTAATAGTTATTTTAAATTGCAGCAATTGGGAAAAGCTATTTTGAATTATGAGAGGGCCAAGCTTTTCATCCCGCGTGATTCTGATCTGCAGGCCAACTTTGATTATGCGTTATCTTTATCGGCCCAGAAGCCTTTGGCGCAAGAAGTTCCTTTCGTCAAAAGGATTATCCGATCATATCAGGATATGTTCACGGCAAGAGAGACGATGTGGCTTTCAGTTCTTTTTTGCGTTATCCTTGGGATCGTTATCATTTGCGCTGAAACCTTGCGCCTTGTCTTCAATCAACGATGGGTTATCATCACTTTTGTCGCTGTACTGACCCTTGGGCAGATGTCGATATGGATGGACAAAATTCAGGATCTGTCAAAGACGGCCGTCATCTTAGATAACACGCAGGCGCGGTTTGAGCCCAATGATCAGGCGACCGAACATTTTAGGCTTATAGCCGGGGAGAAAGTTTTTGTTATTCGCATTGAAGGCGATTGGGCCAAGGTAAAGCGTTTTGATGGTAAATTAGGATGGGTAACCGTCGCAACATTTGAGAAAGTGATAGGTCAGCGCATGTCACGGGAGGGAGTGCTATGAAAACCATAAAACTTCTATCGATCACGGCTATGATATGTTCATTGTGTTCTTTCGCTGACGCTCAAGAACAAAAAGGGTTTTCTGCTGTTTCTCTTTTAAAGCCAGAATTTTCTTCTTCCGGGACTCTTATGAGCGCTCTTGCGCAAAGAAGATCAATTCGGGAGTTTAAGAAAGATGAACTTTCCTTGCAGACTGTCTCGAATCTACTGTGGGCAGCCAGTGGCGTCAACCGTCCTGATTCCGGCAAGCGAACGGCGCCTACAGCAAAAAATGCCCAAGAAATAGACGTGTACGTGGCAACGCGAGATGGCCTTTATCTTTATAATGCCAAGGCGCATCAGTTAGACCCTCTGCTCGATCAGGATATTCGTGCTGTGGTCGGTATACAAGGCTTTGTTAAAGATGCGCCATTAAGCCTTATTTTTGTCGCAGATCTTAGTCGTCTAAGTGGATCGGAAAGCGAGAAGATGTCATATGCCTGGATCGATACTGGATATATCAGCCAGAATGTTTATTTATTCTGCGCTGCCGAGAATTTAGCTACAGTTGCGATAGGATGGGTAGATAAAGAAATCCTGAAGAGTACCATGAGGCTTAAGTCTTCTCAGCATATTATTTTGGTGCAACCAGTTGGCCTTCCGCGATAATTTTAAAACAATTTCTTGTTTTGATCGAAAAAGAGTTATAATCAAGACAACATAAGCGTTCGCGAGGGAAAGACATGTGGAAAGTTCTGGTTGCCGAAGACGATATAGAGAACCGCAGGATCGTGTTGGACGCCCTTAAGAACGTTGCGGAATGTGTTACGGCTACTACAGGAAAAGAAGCGCTCGAGCTTTATCAGAAATCCCGCAAAACAAAAACCCCTTTTGATTTTGCCCTCCTTGATGTCACCATGCCTGAGATGGACGGTTTCGAGGTCTTAAAAGCTATCCGCCAAGAGGAAGAAAAGTCATTTCAGCGTAAGCGAGAGACCATGGTCATCATGATCACAGCCTACCGAGATTCTTTAATGGAAAAATATAATATGGGCTGGGATGATTTTATTACTAAGCCTGTCGAGCCTTCCTTGTTGATTAATCACATGAAAAATTTACTTCTTTCTAGACCTTCGTAGTAGGGGTGGAAAGAGCCAGCGCAAGCGATGGATCACTGCTTGTAAGGTGCGCTATAAGCAAGACAGGATGATCTGTGCCGCACGAGTGCTTGCGCCAGGAGAGCCCAAGCTGTTTTTGATGCGCTGAAGATCATCATGGGTTTTTGCCATTTTTGTTTTGTCGCTTAAAAGACGTATGGCATGCCTTGCCAGGTGACCAGGCGTTGCGCCAAATTGAATGCATTCAGGTACGATTTTCTTGCCAGCCACGACATTCACCAAGCCGATGTAAGGGATCTTGATAAGACATTTAGCCAGCGCCCATGTCAGCAAAGATGTTTTATAAACAACGATCATGGGCTTAAGCAGCAGGGCTGTCTCAAGCGTTGCTGTGCCGGACGCCACAAAGCAAAGGTCGCAGGCGTTGATACCGTCATAGGTTTGCCCCTTAATGATCTTTATGGGAAGCTGAGAGACTTCGTGATGGCCGTTTAAGATATCCGTTTGGATCGTTGGAGCCTGCATGACTAAAAATTGCAGTGAAGGATTGCGCGCGTAAAGATAGCGCGCGGCTTGAAGCATGATCGGGAATATTTTCTGTACTTCTTTGACACGAGATCCCGGAAGAAGACCGATCGTTGTTGTTTGCGATAAGCCGATCTCTGCCAAAAGCTCGCGAGGGGACTTTCGGATCTTGATTTCGTCTACCAAAGGATGCCCAACGCAATCTACGGCATATCCATGTTGGGCGTAAAGATCTTTTTCGAATCCAAAAAAAACGATCATTTTATCCACTACGCGCTTGATCAGGTCAATACGTTGAGTGTGCCATGCCCAGACTTGAGGGCTTATGTAATAAATGACCTTGATGCCGCGCTTGCTTAATTCAGTCGCTAAGCGCAGATTGAACCCTGGGTAATCAACGAGGATCACCGCCGAAGGACGTTTTTCTTCGGCTTTCTTGAGGATGAGGTGGAATAGCGTTCGGATCTCAGATAAATGTTTAATGACCTCAGTAAAACCAACGACCGCGATCTTTGCAAGATCGGCATAAAGCGAGACGCCTGCTTTTGCCATTTGATCGCCTCCGAGGCCAGAGAAAGTAACGGTGGGATCAATCTTTCTGATCTGCGCCACTAATTCTGCCGCCCTGGCATCTCCCGAAGCTTCACCAGCGACTATGATCAGATGTTTTGTTGTTTCCATATTTTGCGGGTAACATCAAGCGCGACCTTGAGGGCATTACGGGCTTCCAGGCCAGAAACGACAGGCTTCTGACCATGGCGGACGCATTCGATAAAAGATAAAAGTTCTTTTTTTAAGGGTTCTTCTTTCTCTATAGGAAGTGCATGCTTGCTGATAAGCGTGCCATGCTTTTTATAGATAAAGGCCTCCTGCTTGACGTAATCAAGGGAGATATAGGCATCATCAAGAAAAATACGGATCTTACGCGTAACTTCATCCGAGACGCGGCTAGCCGTAAGGTTGCAGACGCAGCCGTTGCCAAAACGGATGCGCGCATTCGCGATATCCTCCAGAGGCGTTAACACTTTGACGCCTACCGCGTCAATGGCTTTGATCTTAGCATCTGTTAACCCCAGGACAATATCGATATCATGGATCATCAGATCCATGACAACGCCAATATCCAACGAGCGATTGGGAAAATGATTCAGACGGTGGCATTCCACAAATCGGGGATTTCGCGCGAAATGACGGATTCCTTCAAAAGCAGAGTTAAAGCGTTCAATATGACCTACTTGCAGTATCCGCTTCTTTTTTTTAGCCAGAGCAACGAGTTTGTCCGCTTGGGCCACGGTCGTTGTGATCGGTTTTTCCACAAAAACATGAACATTATTATTTAAGAATTCTTTGGCTATTTCAAAGTGAGAAGTTGTTGGCGTGCAGATATTTACAGCTTCTACGCGTCCCAAGAGGTCTCGCATATCCCGAATATAGGGAACATGGTAATGCTCAGCGAGCTTGAGCGTTCTATCTTGCTGTGTATCACAAACGCCCACAATATTGACTTGATCAGCCATTTCGCAGTAGACTTTGAGGTGGCGTGAACCGAGGTGGCCAATGCCGATGATCGCAATATTGATCTTTTTGTCAGGGGTCATGTGTTTTAGTCGCTGTAAGTATGGCAGCACTATAACAAATCGCTCGACAAAAGTCAATCCGTATGCTACGATTTGGCTTCATTTTCTTGCGCAACAAATACATTAAACGCTGAAACAATGAAAAATTATTTTAAACTTCTCAAGTTCCTCAAAGGCCACATCAAGGTTCTTGTTGGCGCGACCGCCTGCATGTTGGTTTCTGCGATCTTTGATGGATTTCAATTGTCGCTCATTATCCCTATGGCGGACAAGATCTTAGGCAAAGGTGAGATAACCTTACCTGCTCAAGCCCCGCACTGGCTTGGAGATTTTGCCCAACGTATCAACATGATCCCTTCTGATCGCTTGTTATCGATAGTCGCTATCGGATGCTTGATCATTTTCCTCGTGAAAGGGATCTTTGCTTTCTTGCAAGGGTACTTGATGAATGATGTTTCGCAGCGGGTCATGCGCGATATCCGTTTTCGGCTGTATCAAACGATTCAAAATCTTTCCCTAGATTATTTTAGCAAGAAGCGGGTCGGAGAGCTTATTTCGCGCATCACGAACGATGTTCAAGTCGTTGAGAACGCGGTGTCTTACGGCGTGACAGACCTTTTTTATCAGTCATTTCGTTTGCTCGTGTTCGCGATCATCATCCTTTTTATTTATCCAAAAGTCTTCTTGGTGACCCTTGTTCTGGCCGCTTTGATCCTTATTCCGATGCGTCAGATCGGGCGTAAACTGAAAATGCTTTCGCATAAATCGCAGGGCAAGATGGCAGACATTAATTCATTGCTTTTTGAAACGATCTCTGGCGTTCGCGTCGTTAAAGCCTTTAGCATGGAAGAATACGAAACAAATCGCTTTAAAGGGCAGAACCAAGATTTTTATAAGCTTAAGATGAAAGCGATCCGTCGAACATTGCTGATCAATCCGATCACGGAGTTCGTCGGCGCTGTGTGCGGTGTGGGGGTCTTGCTTTGGATTGGGCGGCAGGTAATCTCTGGACAGGTCTCCTTCGGCGTGTTCGGTTTATTTTTTGGATCTCTGTTGTCCATGCTCAGTCCTATTAAGAAACTAAGCAACGTCAACGCGCTAGTCCAGCAAGCGTTAGCCGCGAATGAACGGGTTTACGATGTGTTAAATGCGAAGCCTACGGTCGTCGAAAAACTTGATGCGCAAGATCTCGGGCCGATCAAAGAAAAGATTTCTATAAAGAATGTTGATTTTTATTATGATGACGAGAACACGATCACTTTGCGTAACATCAATCTTGAGATCGGAGCGGGCGATATCGTTGCGATCGTTGGCCCCACAGGTTCTGGAAAATCAACGTTAGCAAACCTCATCCCTCGCTTTTACGATCCGGTCCGAGGCAGTATTGAGATCGATGGCACTAACTTAAGGAATATTACGTTCAAATCTTTACGTGGGCAGATCGGCATAGTGACCCAAGAGACGATCCTTTTTAACGACACAGTGCGCGCCAATATTGCCTATGGTCATATGGAGGCAACAGATGAACAGATTTGTTCGGCCGCGAAAAAAGCGTTTGCGCATGATTTTATTATTAAGCTTCCTGAGGGATATGACACAATGATAGGCGATCGGGGATTTAGGCTTTCTGGAGGCGAGCGTCAACGGATCGCCATCGCGCGCGCGATCTTAAAGAACGCTCCGATCCTCATCCTGGATGAGGCTACGTCACAGCTTGATTCACAGTCTGAAAAATATGTCCAAGATGCGATCGACGCGCTTATGAAAGACCGCACGGTCATTTGTATAGCGCATAGGCTTTCGACTATTCGTAAGTCCAAGAAAATAGTTGTTTTACAGGCTGGCAAGATCATTGGTTCGGGATCCCATGAAGACCTTTTAGGCGCATGCCCCTTATATAAAAGCCTCTACGAAACCCAGTTTCAGGCCTAATTTTAATGATTTTTGCTGAAAATCCGTAAAAAATAAATTATTGCATAAAATATAATAATTATGTATACTGTATCCCTATCATTTTAGAAAAATGAAAAATTCATCAAAAAAACTAACGGAGGCTAACGTAGGAACATGACAAATGAATTGATCAAGAAGTTGCTGGAAGCTGGTGTCCATTTCGGTCATCAGACAAAACGCTGGAACCCAAAGATGAAGCCCTTCATCTTTGGCGCTCGTAACAATATCTACATTGTTGACCTTGAAAAAACTGCCGAGTGCTTGAACCAAGCACGCGATTTTTTACATCAAGTAGCTGCAAAAGGTGGCCGGATCCTTTTTGTTGGGACCAAGAAACAAGCCCAGGAGGTCATTGCTCAAGAGGCAGGTCGTTCAGATATGTTTCATGTGAACTATCGCTGGCCGGGTGGATTGCTGACCAATTTCGAAACAGTAAAAAAATCTCTTGATAAGCTTAATGATATCGAACGTATTCTGGAGGATGAAGTCGCGCAGAAACTCACCAAAAAAGAGATCTCAAGGATGCAGAAAGAGCGGGAAAAGTTGTTACGAGAATTAAGCGGTATCCGCGCGATGAAAACATTGCCTCAAGCCCTTCTGGTCGTCGATCTTAAGAAAGAAGAGATCGCTGTGAAAGAAGCCAGAAAGCTTAAGATCCCGGTCGTGGCGATCGTAGACACGATCTGTGATCCCAACATGGTCGATTATCCCATCCCTGGTAATGATGATGCCTTAAAATCGATCCGATTGATCTTGTCGATCATCACTGACAGCATTGTTGAGGGTCGTAAAGGATATATGACAAGCGTCACTGCTCAAAAACGGAGCAAGGACGATGTTGAGGCTGAAGCTAAGGTTTAGTTCGTTGTTCGCTCATCGTTTATTGACAGAAAGGATGTAGGATCATGGGAGCTAGTGTTGATGCGATTAAGGAGCTGCGAGAGCAAACGTCTTGCGGTGTGATTGAATGCAAAAAAGCATTGGAAGAAACAGGTGGGGATTTTGATAAGGCGAAGGAAATTTTAAGAAAGCGGGGGTTAGAGATCGCCGCTAAAAAAGGGACTCGCAGCGCCAGAGAAGGACGCGTGGAATGCTATATCCATTCAGGATCGAAGATCGGAGTGTTAGTGGAAGTCAATTGTGAAACAGATTTTGTTGCTAAAAACAGCGATTTTATGCAGTTCTCAAAAGATGTTGCCTTACACATCGCGGCCATGGCTCCTCAATATGTTCGACGGGAAGAGATCCCGGCAGATGTCCTTGCCCAGCAGCCAGATACCGATAGTTTTGCTAAGGAAAAATGTTTAATGGACCAGCCTTTCGTTAAGGATCCGAAGATGACGATCCAGGATTATCTGAACACCTTGGTCGTCAAGATTGGCGAGAACATGTTCGTTGGCCGCTTTAAGCGCTTTAAGGTAGGAGAAAGTGAATAAAAGACCAGCCTATAAGCGTATTTTGCTTAAGCTTAGCGGTGAAGCTATGCAAGGGCAGCAGGGGCATGGTATCGATGCTGAAACATGCGCTTCGCTGGCAGCGCAGATCAAAGAGATCTGGCAGGCCGGTGTAGATATCGCTCTTGTGGTCGGAGGTGGCAACATTTTTCGTGGGCAGCTTGAGTCAAAGCGTTTTGGCCTTGATCGTTCTGTCGCGGATTATATGGGGATGCTTGCCACGGTCTTGAATGGACTTGCCTTACAAAACGCGTTGGAGCAGCTTGACGTTTCGACTCGGGTTATCACGGCCATTGATATGCATGCGGTCGCGGAACCTTATATCCGTCGTCGCGCGATGCGTCATTTAGAAAAAAGACGTGTTATTATCTTTGTGGCTGGCACAGGAAACCCTTATTTTACAACAGACACTGCCGCTGCGTTAAGGGCCAAAGAGATCGGTGCTGAAGTGATCTTAAAGGCGACCAAGGTCGATGGTGTTTATTCTGCGGATCCTGTGAAGGATAAGAGCGCAAAGAAATTTTCGCAGCTTGAGTTCATTGATGTGCTCAACAAGCATCTAAAGGTCATGGATGCGACCGCGATCAGCATGTGCATGGACAATAATTTACCGATCGTTGTTTTTGATCTTACAAAAAAAGGAAATATTAAAAAAGTTGTTTTCGGTGAGACCATCGGGACAACCGTTAAATAATTTTGGGGGTGGATATGAGCGTTAAGGATGTCGTTCGCGAAATAGAAGGTAAAATGAAGAAAACGATCGAAGCTGTATCACGTGAGTTTTCTGAGGTTCGCACCGGGCGAGCACATCCCGGTTTGATCGAGGGCGTTCACGTGGATTACTATGGAACCCCGACAATGATCAAACAGATCGCCTCGATCTCCATTCCGGATGCTAAGACCGTTGTGATCCAACCTTGGGATGTCAGCGCTATCCCGATGATCGAACAGGCGATCAACCAATCCAAGCTTGGCATCATGCCATCCAATGATGGGAAGGTGATCCGGCTGAGCATTCCACCGCTTTCTAAGGAGCGCCGCGAGGAATTAAGAAAAGTCGTTAAAGAAATGGCGGAGAAAGGGCGGGTTTCTCTTCGGTCCATTCGCCGCGAGGCTAATGACAAGATCAAGAAGATGGAACAGGACAAGCAGGCCTCGAAAGACGATAGCTTTAACGGTCAAGAGGCTGTTCAAAAACTTACAGACAAGTTTATCAAAGAAGTGGACGATATTCTGGCGGCTAAAGATAAAGAATTAGTTGACTACGGCGTTTAAAAGTTTTCGATCTTTGAGAATTTGACCCACTAGCTCATCTGGTAGAGCACAGCCCTTTTAAGGCTGGTGTGCCGCGTTCGAGTCGCGGGTGGGTCACCATTTTGTAACAAGAAATTTTCTTGTTGATCATAAAAGGCCATGGAGCATCGCCTTATTGAGACATGATAAGGGCGGATG
>CAZAOD010000025.1:22566-23915 GCA_964486675.1 uncultured Planctomycetales bacterium
AGGAACTAGTGGGGCAACCCATGGAGGTTCAAGTCCTCTTCCGCCCATATAATATTTTTGTTGGCCTTTGAAATTTGCGGCGGTAATTCAGTGGTAGAATGCCACCTTGCCAAGGTGGATGTCATGGGTTCAAGCCCCATCCGCCGCTCGTTTGCGTCTTTCAGCTATTTCAAAGGAATGTCTTTTGAAAAGAGCTGTGTTATTTTGATATGAGGAGGATTGAATGAAATTATCTGATTTCTTATGCAAGAAAGCGATCGCGGTCGATCTGAAAGGGGCAACTAAGAAAGATGTTGTCCAGGAACTGATCGGGCTTCTGGTTGAGGGCGAGGTTGTTGATAAGAAAGATAAGAATAAGATATTTGATGTGATCATGGCCCGGGAAGAGCTGGGCTCAACTGCGATCGGCCAGGGCGTTGCGATCCCGCATGCTAAATTTGAGGGCGTGGATAAACTCATCGCGAGTTTAGGGATCAGTAAGAATGGCGTTGATTTCGATTCGTTAGACGGTGAGCCTGCTCACGTCTTTTTTCTTCTTGTCGCACCGATGGATTCGGCCGGACCACACTTGAAGGCGTTGGCACGGATCTCCCGCTTGCTTAAAGATAAGTTCTTCCGCGACAGTCTCCGAGCTGCCGAGAACACAAAAGCCGTATTAAAGCTGATTGCTTTAGAAGACGAACGTATCGGTTAGCGATAACCTTTCGTCTCGAACTTCATATTACACAATATAATAGTTACGACCCATGAGGACTGATACGAATTTCTCATTTTTAGATTACATCATCAAGTGGTGTTATCCGGGGATGCGCATCAAGCGTTGGTTTCTGACAACGGTCTTAGGGATCTTTATTGTCGCCCTGGGAGTTGTTTTTGCCGTTTCAGAATTCACGTTTGTGACGATCGCCGGCTTTGTGATCATCTTGTGCGGTGTCGCCCTCGTCGTCTTAGGTATCATCAAGATGATCATATCCTTGATCACGCTATTTTTGCCAGAACGTGAGCGTGATCTGGTGAATATTCTCTACCAGAGACGCTATTTAGAGCGTGGGCCCAAGGTCGTGGCGATCGGCGGCGGTCATGGATTGTCGAATTTATTGTTCGGTCTTAAAAGTTATACATCCAACTTGACCGCGATCGTGACCGTGGCTGATAGCGGAGGGTCTTCAGGGCGCTTGCGAGAAGAATTTAATATTGTCGCTCCTGGAGATATTCGCAACTGCTTAGTCGCACTAGCGGATGCGCCGGCTTTGATGGGTGAGCTTTTCCAGTTTCGTTTCGCGAAAGATTCGCAGCTACAGGGACATAATTTTGGCAACCTTTTTTTAACCGCCATGGTGCAGTTGACA
>CAZAOD010000026.1:0-8765 GCA_964486675.1 uncultured Planctomycetales bacterium
GCTCCGATCGCGCCAAAAGGCTTGATCAGCAGGACAACAAAACTTACGTTAAAAACTAAGCTTATGATGGTCAAGATAGAAGTAACATAAGTTTTCTTCATAAAGATCAGCTGGGTTCCGTTAACCTTGCCAAAAAACATGAACCCATAATACATTGCCATGATCGAGACGATGGGTATCGCCCCATGATAGGCTTGAGGCATAAGCAAAGACACCACCTCCTCAGAGAATAAGGCTATCAACAGGGCCACAAGAACCGAGACATAAGCGAACGGGGTTAGATATTTTCCGATAGAATCTCTTATCTCATCTTCTTTGCTGAACATTCGTTTGTACATCTGAGGATTAAAAACATTTTGTATCGCTGTCATATAGATAAACGCTACCTGTCCTATTTTCTGTCCAAGGCTGTAGATCCCCACCCCTCCCAAGGAACTTAAAAGTCCTAAAAAATATTTATCGAACTGATTACCAACAATACTGATAAAGAATCTTGGCGTTAAGGGCAAGCTGATCTTCAACGATTCTCGCAGCAGGGATCCATTGAAAGAAAAAGGCAATATCCTCAACAAGCGAAAATAAAGAACAAAAAGAATGATACTGCTTGCGGTCATCTGTCCAAGCACCAGGCCTAAGACTCCTATTCTCAGCACAGCCACAAAAAACAACGAAAAGAATACTCCCAGAAAGATCTCGTCAACGGAATACCAGGTAAAGGCTTTTGCATTTTCATTGTTCTTAAAATAGACCAGATAATAATTCTTTATATTGATCACAGCATAACTGCAGAACGCCAAAAGCATAAGCGACCCGTACTGCTCAGATCCCGTCAAGAATTTAGAGATCCCTCCCCTTAAAAAATAGGTCAACACGCCAAAAAAGATCGAAGCAGACATCACAAAGAACAATGTTGAATACAAAAGACCAGCTGTTGCCTTTCTGTCTTTATTTTCAAAAAAATTACGCTCGTATCCAAAAATTAAACCAAAATTTGCTAACCCTGCTAAAAAAACCGCATAAGCATTCGCCAAAGCAAAGGCTCCGTAATCCTCTTTCGTTAGAATACGAGTAAAAATCGGCAAGGTAACGATCGGAAAGATCCCACTCACAAAAGAAGGGATTAAATAGATCAAGCTGTTTTTTATCTGCTCTTTCTTATCGATCATTCTCAACCAACACTTCTCTAAACCGCTCGATGGCTTTTCCATCCCTAAACGGATCTATCAAAGGAGATGCTCCAGAAAAAGGATAAACCCATCTGCCCATTTGAACATCTTTAATCTTGTTTCTGAGTTCTTTATAATTATGAGTAACAATCCCTAAATCATATACTGTATTGCAATATAAGCCCAGAGGATCATGCCACAAAGCTGGCTTATCAATACTTAAGGCCTCAAAGGTCGGAGAAGTAAACGGAAAGGACAGGACCATATCCGAAGATAAAATTAAATCCAAAGGATCAGCTCGGCTATCAAAGAATCTTACTCTTGGATGGCTTGCTATTTCATCGTAGAGCTCAGAAAGTCGCTTACCTTTCTCAGGATCAAGCTTTTCGTGGAGACTCCTATCTTTCTTCTCTTTCATCAATATTAAGATATCTGATAAATCTTTAAGCAATTCTATCAAATCTTGAACAAAGATTATTCCTTCTTCATAAGAAGTAATACTATTGACTGAATATGTGGTGTCAAACACTGAAATTACAAATTGACCCTTATATCCGACAGGCTTTCCAGTCTTTTTACCTGCGCTATCTGACCATATCGATCCGACAACGCGAGAGTTAACAATCGAGTTAGGGTGAAGACAAAAATAATCTTTTACAAAATTATTCGCTGTAACAAAATTATCATATTTCAAATATGTCCAGAAAGGATGCTTGGCCGCAGCAACTTCCTCTCGCGAAACATACAATCCTGAAAAATTAATAGAATCGCTAAAATACCAAGACTTAATCCCAAGTCTATCAAGGGCAATTCCTCTAGCTATTCTGCTAGAGCTAAAATCGCAATGAGTAATTAGGTTTTTAAATTTAACAAACTCTAAAATCTTAATCCATCTAAAATATTCCATTAAGCTCCTGCAGATACTATAAATAATATCGTGGCTAACCTTACAATAAGGAGTGGCCAATGCGCTTCTTACAAACCTAAACCATATAACTGGGGAAACGCACGCAAATAGGGAGGGTAGAAAAACAACATCCCCCTTTAGCATGAACAATTTTCTTTTCTGATCGGCATTAAGAGGAATCAAAGGAATGAAAACTGTTTCTTCTCTCTTTATCAGATTTTCGTCAACTAAGAAATCAGCTCTTCTTCTATTATTTTCAAGCTGCCGGGAAGATAAAACCGTAACAACAAATTTATATTTCTTCAAATTTTTACTCCCGTCTCTCCTAGAAAAAGCAAAAAAAATCAATCCCATGCAAGCTAAGCTAATTAGCATGACCATGCTAAATAATTTCTTGATGACGTTAGATGCATACGTCACCATCATTGAACCTATCGCTACAACATCGTAACTGTCAAACGTTTTAATTTCGCTCTGCAACAATAATTTATTAAAGTAGTGATAAGAAAATAAATTATTTTTAATATAAACTTTAACTTTTGATCCCGGAAAACAAGATTTTATGGCACACAATAAATTATTTACTGAATAAAAAACTGCCAATTGATCACATAAATCTTTACGCAAAATATTCTCGGCTTCAGAAGATTTCAAAGCAGAACAAAAAAATTTAATTATACCTAAATAGTCACGCTTATACGATGGATAAACGATATCTACAATATCAACTGCTTTATTCGCGGAAACAAAATATATTCTTCTCGGATTTAGCTGATCGGCGGATAGCATTGAGATCTTGCCCCTCCTGATTAAACCTTTCACATGTCTGGACAATGGCTTAGGATAAAAACGTATCTTGCCTTGATGGTGGTAAGCATGGAAGGGCTCAAGAACATAGACCTGATCTCTTCGGATTAAGTGATAAATTATTGTTAAGCAATCAAACAAGCTAACTTTTTCATATACAATCTTCATAGAGATCTCGATATTTCCTAAGATTCAGAATTGATTTCTTTATATAAAAATTACCAAATTCTTATAAAAGCTTCTGCGTAGGCGACTCCAACCTGAGACCCTCTCTCAGCTAATATTTTTCGCAGAAACTCTGGCGATCGATAGTGGGGAAATCTTTTCTGCTCCCCTTTATAAGATTTTAGTGCTTTTATTTTCTTGCTATAAACTTTTGTTATATCCACATAATGATTTGGCTGAAATGCTTTGTAGCCAAAAGGGATCGATAAATATGTAGATTCAGGAATCTCAAAATGAAAAATTTTCACAGAATCCTTGTTTAAGGATGGACGGAAAGCGGTTAAGGTTGCGCGACAAACCAGCTGATGATCTAGATTTAAATCCCCCCAAAAATGGGTGTAAACAATATCAGGTTGAATTAATTTACGAATTTTCTCAACATGTTTTACTAAGTCTAAGAACAAATATCCATCTAAACGCTGATCAGCAAGATTTAAAAAATAAATATTTTTAGAAGAAAGACCGAGGACTTGGCCTGCCTTAACAGCATCTCGTCTTCTTTGAGCAATAATCTTTTTGTTTATCTTGAGCTCTCGAATCCGATTTTCTGGACGATCGGAATCATGCATTCTTGAGGTAACACCATCGGCAAATACTAATAAAAAAACCGTATCCTTGTTAAGAATATGATTAGCCGCTGTCCCTCCACAGCCCAAAACCTCGTCATCTGGATGAGCAACAATTATTAAAACTTTCTTTCTCATGACAGAACCTCTAGATTAGCCTCAGCTACAATTTTATTTTTCAATAATTTTGCCTTTGAAAATCTAACAAGTATTTTGCCTACCTTGATAAACGAACGAGGATATCCTGGAGCATCAAGCATCCGAATCTGGTTAAATAAATCTGTTAAATTTGTAATCTCGCTCAACTCGCTTTCATCGGGAGTTCGGCGCTTAAAAAGAACAATCTCTCCTTCTTGGGGTTTCGGTAAAAAACTCTTTCCTATAAAAAGCGGTATCATTTTTTTAAAAATAATAACTGATGCTCGCGCATAAATTTCTTGTGCTGTTCCTCTTAAAGAAAGAGGTGTTTTAAAATAAATTGGGCCAGCATCCACCTGCTCCACAACCCTAAGCGCTGAAATCTTTGTCTTTTCATGCCCTCTCTCGATCAAATTCTGCAATGGAGAGCCTCCACGGCCATAAGGCAAATCTGTCATATGAAAAATGATGCATTCAAAATTCTCATAAATATTCCGCGGTATCTTCCACGACCAATGTGGAAAAAAAATATAGTCTGGATCTATGAGCTTGAGCGTCTTATAAGTCAATTTACTCGGCTCCGTAATAACAACGGTGCCTTTATATTTTTTTTGGAAGTCTTTAGCTAAAACAATATTCCACTCATGAATTGTTGCAATCACAATTTTTTTCATAATATTTAAAATCTTTAATTAAAAGGATCGATAAAAAACTCGGTTAGATAACGCTCCGCTTGACCACTATGATATCTTTCCTTATAGACATAAGACTTCCCACTTAAGATTTCTAGCCACCACCAGACATCTTCAAACCCAAAAAACTTTCGAAAAATGACAGTACTTGAAATCCGAGGATTGACCTCAAAAGGAATAAAAATCTCCCCAACCTTACGGCTTTGAATATTTATACTTCCTTTTAGCCCAACCGCCAACGCTATCTTTGATGATAAATCATGAAGAAAAGGGACTGAAGTTAAGGTTACCTTTCTTGATACGCCATTGAACCCAAGCGAACGACGAAAAGTAATGGAAGAGCATTGCTTCCCGTCAGAAAAAACGCCGGTTGTATACTCGCTCTCCTCTTCTCCTAAATATTCCTGCGCAATAAAACTTCCATCATCTTTTTGCCGTAAATACTCCAAATCATTTGCGTTTTCTGCTTTCCAAATCTTTTGACTACCACAGCTCCTCCTTGATTTAACAATAACTGGTAAAGGAATCGCGTCCGTATTAAAATCCTTCAAAATAAAAGTCTTTGGATAAGGGAAACCTGATTTCTTTAAAAAAGAAGCTGTCTCTGCCTTATCAAAGAAAATATTGAGAAGCTCTGAATGGTTAATCAAAACCTTAACACCCATTTCTTCCAACACTTCCCGATGACAATTCCAGAAAATAATTTCCGCCTCAGAGGTAGGGATAAAAAAAGATATTTTCTCCTTCTGAATAATCTTTTTCATTAGGTCCAAATAGCGATCCGAATCATAAACCCCGATAACGCGGTAAAAACGTTTTACAAAAATAGAGAAAAATAACACATCGTTCATGTCGCAGCCAATCAAATAAAACGGCTTATCAGCAAGGCTTTTAGCAACTGCTTGCCCTATGTCACCTCCCAAACCTGAAATTAAAACAACTCTGGGACTCACTACTCGCTCCTTAAAATAATATCTTGTAAATATGCCGTTGAATCTCCGATTTCCTTAATTCTGCTCAAGAGTCGCCGGCTATCATAAGAAAAATACTTAAACTGCGGAACTCTAAAATCTAAATCCCATACAAGATAGCTTGGGCATTGACCACCACGCGGTTGACCGATAGATCCGGGATTTAAAAATACTGAATCTCTGAAGTAGCGATTCATGGAATAATGCGTGTGTCCTAAGAAAAAGGTGTCGAAACCTTCTTTTTCGTAAGTACTCAACGGTGTGTCTGGATAAATATACTCTTCTAAGAAATTTAATGGACTTCCATGACAGCAAAAAAACTTGTGCTGAGCATCTTCAAAATAAAGCGGCAAACCTTCCATCCAGCAAATCATTTCTTTCCTATCCTTATCCAGAAAAAGGTTCAATGATTTTCCGTATTTTTGCGCATAAGCTTGTTGATAGTCAAATCTTTTCTTTGAAGCCCGAACAAAAATATCGTCATGATTGCCTCTCACGCTAACTAAGCGCGGGATCTTCCTGATTTTCTCAAAAACTTCTTCTTCATCAAAATAGTAACCGCACAAATCACCAAGAAAAATATTCAAATCCGCCGATTCTTGAAGAATCAACGGATAAGCGACCTCAAAGGCCGGTCCATTGCCGTGAATATCAGAAAAAATACATAGCTTCATTATTCTTTCCTGCAAAAATAAGTTAAATCTCTTCCTACTCCAGCTGATCCAAGAACAGTATATAAATCAAGCAATTTATCAATGCCAATCTTAGCTAAAAAATTATCGGTTCTCACCCTGAAAAAATGTGTCGCCTTGCCCTTTGCCTTGTCACGAACATAATTTGAATTGTCATTAAAAAGGTTCAGATCAATTGGGTTATCCGCAATGGCCGCATCTAAACGATAGCCCTGATCTTTTAATAAACGCGACATGCTATCCTTATTAAAATAAGATAAATGTTCTGGATACGTAAGCCAAAAGGGTTCTTCAATATATTTTTTCTCAAGCAACTCTTTTTGCAGAGGCGAGAAATCGTTTGGAGCCACTATCACTAGGATTCCTGATGGTTTTAAAATCTTTTTTACCTGTGCCAACAACTGGGCCGGGTCAATCACGTGTTCAATGACATTTGCGATGACAGCTATATCATATGAACACCCAGACTCCAAATAACAGTTCAAGACTTCATAAATATTGCCTTGTTCAAAGAATGGTTCTAAGCGTGGGTGAAATTTCTTTATGGCATAGGCGCTAAAATCAACACCTTTAACATCAAACCCTTCTGCCGCAAAACGATCCATCAGCCATCCCTCCCCGCAACCGATATCAACTAAAGATGCCCTCGACAAAAACTGATATGATCTTTTGATATGTAAAAAGATTAGAGAAGCTTTAAGTTGAAAATAAGATATTTCCTCATCAGAATAATCAACGGAGTAGCTCCCGCAGCCTTCTTGATAATATTTCTTGGCATAATAATCTGCTAATTCCTCGACGGATGGTTTTGGCTCGTAAGTCCAGTAGCCGTGCTTTGTCAAAATCAATTGTGGTGTATTCTCCGTCATTGCGAAACCTTTCGCTGTTTTAGGATAAACTTCAGATAATCCTCAAACTTCGTCAAGACAAATGGTGGTGCATCGCTTTCAATGATAAAATCTTTGCCCTCAGGACCATCCTCCCTACGACAGTCCTCCATCCCGGTTAGAATTAAGGATATCTGGCGTAAATAATCCTGAATGGTCATTACCTCCGATCCCGCACAGTAGAGCGTTTGCGTCCGAGCCTCGGCACCGGCCTGCCGTTCACCAACCAAGGCCGCAATCCATTTTGCGAGATCACCAGCAAGAATATAATTCCTGAGGGCCTGGCCCGGGCCCTTAAGGACCGGCACGACCTTATTGTAAAAAGCTTCCGTTATGCTGCGATTCAGTCCTAGGTGAACTGGGCCGCCAAGGCCGTAGATCCCACCAATGCGCAAAATTCGGTAATCCCTACAGCTCATCCTAATCAATTCCTCGGCGAGCAATTTTGTCATGGCATAATGATTAAGCGGGCTCAGCGGTGTTCCCTTACCGATCGATGACTCGTTCCCGTGGACAATAGCTGTAGAAGAAAAAACCATCATCGCACCATTCTCGTTTGCATATCGAGCCAAATGCCCGGCTGAAAGGACATTAACCGTATACTGCTCCGGATCGAACTTTAAACCAAAATCAACCTTAGCAGCTAAATGAATGACAGCTGCGACTCGGGGGATGTTCTCCGGCAAAGGTGAGCAGAAATCCCAAATTAGCTCACGTAAAAAACCTCTAGGGATCCGTACCAAATGCCATAACTCATAACCTTCTTTTTCCAGAATAGGAATCAGATGTTTTCCTAAAAAACTTGTTGATCCAGTTAAAAGAATCTTCATCTATTCCAAATCCTCGGAACAAATCCAAAAATCAGCCTCAATATCTTTATTAACTTTTCGCCCAATCACTTCTTGTAAAAATTTAGGATGCAAGCCAAACGCTGGCCGTTTAATAACAATATCTTTAAGTGCAAGCACATCCCCTTTATTCAAATTCCGTGCGGCTATTAGACTGCGCCGACCAATACGATGATTCTCCATCTCGCTTGGCCTAACCGCTTTCTCACTCGACCCTAAAACTTTTTCTGCTAAGCGAACCGAATGAACCAACCTTTTAAGATCCTCTGGCTCAAGAGCAAAAGGATGATCCGGCCCAAAAGCTCGCCGATTAAGAGTAATATGTTTTTCAAGAATACAAATGCCTAAAGCAACGCCCATCACAGCAGACAGATCATCCGTTGTATGATCCGAAAGCCCAATGGGACAATTAAATTCCTGGCGCAAACTCCCAATACAGCGCAAATTCATATCTTCATAACTAGCTGGATACTGACTCACGCAATGTAAAAGAGCAAATTCGTGACAGCTCCACTCCTTTAACGTCTGAACCGCAAGCTTAATATCTCCCATTCCACTATTTCCTGTCGACAAGATAACTGGCTTACCCAAAGCCGAAATCTTACGCAACAGAGGATAATGTGTAAGCTCATAAGATGATATTTTATAAAAAGGGGTTTTCACGCGTTCTAAAATATCAACCATGTTCTCATCAAACGGCGTTGAGCAAAAAGTAATATCCACGCGATCGCAATATGACTTCAACTCATCATGCCATTCTACCGGCATTTGGACTCTTTTAATTAACTCATACGGAGTCTCCCCTGAATAACTGCGACCATTCATCTCAGAAATTCGAGGGGTAAAAATGGAATACATTCCATCTG
>CAZAOD010000026.1:8775-15389 GCA_964486675.1 uncultured Planctomycetales bacterium
GTCTGAAGATCACAATTATGATTAGACCCAATCTCCGCGATAATATAACAAGGTTGCTCTTTTCCAACCCTACATCCATCTAATGTAATAGTATTGACCGTCATCACCTATGCCCTCTTAATAGATTATTCAGGAAATCCACATCTCTTCTAAAATCTGCTAAATTCTCTAAAGAATCATGCGGCGTCTCAATGGTTGCCATCACATCAGACCCTAATTTTGACATAATGAAATCGAGATCGTAATTCCCTTTTCCAAAATGCAAATGAGCATCTTTCTCTGATTCAACATTTCCATCACACAAATGAACCATCGCTGGATTAAGATATAAAAATTCTTCAAAAAGATTTTTCCAGTCCATTTTCACCCATGCCGCATAACAGATCAGATGCGAGACATCTAAGCAGAAACCAAAACCCAATTCGCTCTGTAGCTCCCTAATCTCCTCAGGCGAAGCCCCTAAACAATTTTCTCCTGCTAATCCGATCTTTGGTTTATTCTCTATAAGAACATGTTCAAACAATGACGGGAAGTCCTGACAGAAAGAACTAAACTGCCGAATTGTTTCTTGCAAAAGACCTTTTGTTCCAGGATGAAAAATCACAGATGATGAATCAAAAAATCTTTGATACTCTTGAACGATCTGAACCACCTTCCTATTCTGATAAAATCTCTCTGATTCAGCCGGATTAAATCCACCATAACTATGCGGCGCATGAAGACGAACATCACAGCCGATCTCTTTCCAGATCTTCCATCTTTCATCCTGAACATTCAAATCAATATAAAGCTCGATAAAATCATACAGCCCCTCCTGAAAAAACTGCTGGGCATCTTCAAAGTACTGCCTGTTAGATGACCAAACTTTTAATCCCAACTTCATATTTTCTTATTCCTTATTTTCAGCAATCTGTTCTTTTTCTAATGATTTGCGCAAACCTTCATTTCTCTCGACATGCGCATTCAATCTCATGACGTGCGAATGGGTATTGAGAAAATCTTTTACTGTCTTCCACGAGGCATTCATCTGTCCTTTTAAGCTTTCCAACACTAACCTGACCACTTCAAAATCTTCCTTATTATCAACTGTAATCCGATAACAACTATCATCCTGTTCATTATCCATAAAAATAATACGAAAGCGATCTTTGTGATTCTTTATATGTAGGGTCACATGTTCTCGCTCTGATTGGAGACACGCTTCTTTCCATGCTTGCTCAAGGGCGCAAAAAGAAAACACTTCACAATCTAATCCTTCAGCAAAACGCGAAGTAAGGCCAGCATAATCGACTTGCCTTTTTTGAAAAAAACTAATCAATCGATCGCAAATGTTTGGGTCTATCAAAGGACAATCACCCGTGATTCTCATAACGGCATCTGGTTGATATTTCTTTGCGGCTTGATAATATCTATCCAAGACATCATTTTCACTTCCTCGGTAAACCTCGACCCCCATTTGGCGGACAAAAATATCCAAAGGGTCATTGGCTTTATCAATAGAAGTAGCTAAAACAATTTTATCTATCTTTTTCACAAGGCTTAATCGTTTCAATAAATATTGGATAAGAGGCTTACCTAAAACTTCTTTTAAAACCTTCCCGGGTAATCGCTCGGAAGACATCCTGGCTTGAACAACCGCAATAATCATTTAAGTTAACCTCTTAAAACCTGAAGCTGCGGGCTGTCCTTTTAAAGAACTTTTTAGCCTGTTAACCTGAATCAATCTCTCCATTTTCTGAAAGATTTCTTCTGTCGCTTTCAGATACTCCTCAATATGCTTCTCGCTATGAGCATACATCGAATAAAACGAATTTGACGCTAAAAATCCTCGCTTCAGCATCTCTTGAACAAAATAGGCTTTCATTTCAGGATGCAAAGGGCTATCAAAAATAAAATGACTTAATGGATAAATACCAGACACATGAATTTTTAATCTAGCTTTTTGAGCTGCCGCATTCCAGCCATCTTGAACCTTTTTTCCTATACACATTAAATGTTTTCCTACCTTAAATTTCTTAAACTTCTTAATTGTCGCTAATGCTGCTGTTGGGCCAATTCTTTCCGTCCACATGGTGCTACTGATAAAAGACAACTGTGCGGCTTCCATCACATCCGCACGGCCGATAATCGCGGCAATCGGATATCCGTTTCCTAAAGCCTTTGAGAAAACAGCCATATCAGGATGGACACCAAATAATAAATGCGCGCCTCCTGTGTTCATTCGAAATCCTGACGATATTTCATCAAAAATTAAAACAGCGTTGGCTTTTTTTGCCAATACTTTAACTCCTTCCAAGAATCCTTTCTCAGGGTAAACATTTCGGATAGGCTCCATCACAATAGCTGCTAAATCTTTTTTCTGTTCAACTATAATATTTTCTAATTCTTCCAAATGATTATATCGAAAGGGAAATGTTGTTCCGCGCAGCGCTTTAGGTACACCCGTAGGACTTAATCCCGGCAAAAGATGTTCCCCTAAAGCATTTTCTGTCCTTAAATTCGCCGCTAAATACCAATCATGCCAACCGTGATACCCGCAAATCGCTACAGTATCTTTTCCTGTAAAAGCGCGCGCAATTCTCACCGCAATCGCCATAGACTCTCCGCCAGAACGAGCAAAACGCACTTTTTTTGCCCAAGGATGAAGCTGGCAAAGCTCTTTAGCCAATTCTACTTCTTCGTAACAATTCAAAGATGAACTTGAACCATTATCAACGGCATTCTTTACCGCCATATTAACGTCTTGATCCGCATAACCTAAAACATTCGCGCCTATACCGCCAATGCTCATGTCTACATATTTTCTTTCATCCAAATCCCAAACATAAACACCTTGTGCTTTTTTATAATAAGCAGGCCAGACACCCAATGAAAATAACTCGGGCCGTTTAGATAATAACTGTGTCCCTCCAGGAATAAACTTCTTCGCTTGACAATATAATCTCTGAGATTTACTCATTTTTATAATCCTCATTAACTTTCTCAACAATAATCCCATCAACAAAATGCCCTTCATAAAAAAAACTGTCTTTAAAAATTCCTGCTTCCTGAAATCCAGCTTTTAAAAATGCCTTGCAAGATCCAACATTATTCGACAATACTCCTGCATAAACTGTTTTTAATTTTAAAACAGAAAAGGCATAATCTGTTACAAGCGCGACTGCTTCTTGGCCCAACCCTTTTCCCCATAAATCTTTTTCCCCGATGATTAACCCAATATCTGCCCGTTTATGAATAGGATGAATATTCCCTATTTTAATATTCCCGATATGGCGATCTTTCTCTCTTAAAAAAATACCGAATAATTTATTTTTTGAATCCGACATAGTCCGAATATATTCTTTTAAATCTTGAATACTATATTTTCGCCCTTTACTCTCGGTAAAACGCATAACTTCTTCATCGTTCATCCAGCGAACATAGGAAGAAAGGTCCTCTTCTCCTGACAGAATTCTTAAATAAATTCTTTGTCCTTGAATCTTCATATAAACCCTACTCATTTCTCCATTTATACGGCAACAAGAGATTTTCATCTTGGATCGCCAATTTCTTTGATTGCGGTCTCAGCATTTCAACCACTTTTACATCCTTGATCAAGCGAACATTCTCCTTTAACTGTTTTAAGCGATCCACACCGACAATCACCTTGTCGACTAAAGGATCCGAAAGAACAGCATTCAAACACAAAGCCCCTACTGAAAGATTATGATTAGACGCAATGGCCTGCAATTTCTCAAGCGGTATACGAGCTTTCTTTAGATTTCCGGATAATTCTTCCGGCCTTAAATACACCAACCCTTGCAAGAAAACAGAACGAGTATGGACCTCAACCCCATTCTTTTTCAACAACCCTAAATACGGCTCGAACCTGCGATCAAAAACGCTATACGGGATCTGGATCAGATCCGGTATGATCTTCTTTTTTAAAAGCCATTCCAATTCTTCCGGTAAATACAAAGAAAACCCGATCTTGCGAACTTTTTTCTGCATTTTTAATTGCTCAAAAGACCCCCAGATCTTAGGACTATCCTTAAAATCCCCAAATTGATGGACCAGATACCCATAGACCGATGAAACCTTTAACCGTTTCAAAGAACTTTTTAAAACACTTTCAACGCTTCCACATTGGGCTGAAAATTTCGTAACAATATTAAAATCATTTTTTTCAGATGATAAGATCGCGCCTATGACATTCTCGCTTTCTCCATAAGCGCATGAGGTGTCCAATGTGTTTATGCCGACTTCTTTGGCATACTTCAAGATCCTGAGCACCTCAACGATCGAAGTTTGCCCGCTTCGATTAGCGATGCCATAAGGCAAGCCGAACTGAACTGTTCCTAAGCCGATCTTGCTGATCATGCCTTAGACCCAACGATCTCTTTGACCGTGTTTGCGACCCGTTTCGCGTCAAAAAGTGTCATTTCCGGGAACAACGGCAGCGACAAACACCGATTGTAATAGTCTTCCGCGACAGGACAATCACCCCAGCCGGTTCCAAAATTCCTTCGATAAAAAGGCTGCGTGTGAATAGGAATGTAGTGGACCTGCGTCAAAATGTCTTTGTTTAACATTTTGTGAATAACCTGAGAGCGAGAAAGGCCTATTTCTTTGAAATCAAACAGAACAACGTATAAATGAAAATTGCTCACGCGATCTTTTTGCTCAAATGGCAACTGAAGTCCAGCCACACCCTTAAGCGCATGATCATAAAATTCGACGATCTTGCGGCGCTGCTTCACGAAGGATGGGAGCTTGCTGAGCTGAGACAAACCGAGAGCACATTGAATATCTGTAATACGATAATTGAACCCTAACAATTGCTGCTCATAATACCAACGATCTTTTTCTTTTGATCCGCTGAGAAATTCTTCTTGTGGATTCAAAAAATCTTTCTTATCGCTTGTGATCCCATGGGAGCGCAGCATCCGCAGTGACTTTTCAAGAAGCTTATTATTGGTCAAGATGACCCCTCCCTCTCCCGTCGTGATATGCTTTACGGGATGAAAGCTCGTCACGGTCATGTCTGAATAGGCGCAGGATCCGATCGGCTGGCCCTTGTACATGGATCCAAGAGCATGGCTGGCATCTTCAATAATAAAGATCTTATGCCCATACGCTCTTTCTTTTCTTTTAACGATCTGCTGGATGGCTTTCATATCGCAACTTTGGCCCGCGAAATGAACTGGAATAACAGCCTTGGTCTTGCGTGATATCTTTTTTTCGATCTGTTCCGGGGAGATATTGTAAGTCCGAGGATCGATATCCGTGAAGACCGGCACCCCTCCACAATAGACTACGCAATTTGCTGAAGCAACGAATGAGTTTGGCGATGTGAGGGCCTCATCCCCTGCGCGGACACCGGCAGCTAAACACGCTAAATGCAGGGCGGAGGTGCCAGAATTAACCGCAACCGCGCCAGATGATCTTGATACACGGCATAAAGCTTGCTCAAAATCAGCGATCCTGGGGCCCTGCGTCAGGTATCCTGACCTTAGAACACGCACGACCGCATCAATATCTTGTTGATCAATAGATTGTCGGCTATATGGGATCGTTCTTGTTAATGGAAATACAGGATATAAAGCAAATTCGTGAAACTTTTTACCGATACGACCTTTGTGATCTCTTATAAAATGATCAATGGATGTTTTCACACTTGGAAGCTGCAGATCCAACGCTGAAGAAAGCCTTTGAGTGTTTAAGGATAAATTCTTGCTCCTTTTGGCTCTAAGAAATGAGCTGCTAACTGAGATGGGCTGAATATACGTCGTAGGCAATCCTGCTTTTTGCGCAACGTTTCGCAAGAAATGATATTTTGAAATACTGTCACAGCTCCCGCAATGAAAGATACCGCTGAGCTGACGCTCGATCGCTCGGTCGATGAGCTTTGCTAGGTCAAATGTATAAATGGATGAAAACTTCGCATCGCTAAATCCTAAGATCGGACAGCCTTTTTTCAATTCATGGATAACCCACTCCGCAATGCTGAATTTATCAGAACGAACATTGAAACCAAAAAAATTAGTCCTCAAGATCAAGCTTCGATCGACCTTAGAAACGATCTTTTCCGCCGCAACCTTTGTCTGCCCATAAACATTTAAAGGGTGGACCTTATCACTCTCACAATAACGCCCCTTTTTCCCATCATATACTAGGTCGCTCGATATAAAGATCAATTTAGTGTCCGGCCCAAGAGATAATGCAAGGTTTTTTGTTGCGGCGACATTGATCCTGCGCGCTTCTTTTGGTTTTTCATCGCACATATCAACGTTGGCTTGGGCCGCGCAATGGATCACGATATCCGGATCAGAAATCTTAAGATATTCTTCCACTTGCTGAACGTCGCTGACATCCACTCTCGTAGCGTTGACACCCGGGATCTTGACCGGCTGCGTCCAATACCAACCGACGATATCATATTTTTTTCTTAGGCAGTAGGCTAGGTTGCTTCCAAGCATCCCGCTAACGCCAGTAATGAGTATTTTCTTTCTCGACATAAATGATCCCTATCTGTCTCCTGCTCTATCTTATTCGGGCACGTCCTTCATGGACCAGCGTGATCGCTCGATCGAATAATCATCGGAGATCTTATCTACTAACTTTTTTAACTCTTC
>CAZAOD010000026.1:15399-23541 GCA_964486675.1 uncultured Planctomycetales bacterium
CGTCATCCACTCCTTATTAGACTCTGATGAATAACAAAAATCCTCAGGGCAAATCTTTCCTTTGTTCTTGTTCTTGGCAGAGATCAACGCTTTGCGCATGCGCGCATTGGTCTGAACGATAAAACACTCTTTGAACTGAATGGCATTACGCGCCTCATCTTCGCTCAGCAATGTTTCGTGAAGTTTTTCTCCAGGGCGGATCCCAACAATTTCTTTCTTGCAATGAGGAGCGACCGCATTCGCCAAGTCAGTGATCTTCATCGAAGGAATACGCGGGACGAAGATCTCTCCGCCCTTGGACCGATCAAGTGCCATAAGAACAAAAAATACTGCCTGATCAAGCGTTATCCAAAAGCGCGTCATCCGGGGATCAGTGATCGGTAGGACCCCGCTTGAAGCCCGTTCTTTAAAAAATGGGATCACAGAGCCGCGACTCCCCAAAACGTTGCCATAACGCACGACCGCAAACTTCGTACGCTTAGGATCATTGCGCATGAGGTTGTTTTCTGCGATAAAAAGCTTATCAGAACAGAGCTTGGTCGCTCCATACAAATTGACAGGATTGCACGCCTTATCTGTTGATAAAGCGATAACTTTCTTAACATTATTACGCACAGCGGCTTCAATGATATTCATAGCCCCTAAGACGTTGGTTTTGACGTATTCTTCTGGATTACGTTCCGCCGCTGGAACTTGCTTGAGAGCAGCAGCATGGACCACATAATCCAATCCTTCAAAAACGCTCATGAGCCTATCCTTATCACGCACATCACCTAATACATATTCGAGGCATGGATAGCGATGCGGGTTCCATTTTTGGGCCATTTCAAATTGCTTAAGTTCATCACGGCTAAAGATAACAAGTTTCTTTGGCTTGTAGTGGGTCAATACGATCTGAACCATTTTCTTGCCAAAGGATCCTGTGCCGCCAGTGATAAGTATGCTCTTATTATTCAACATTTTAATTTCTCCTGAGACTATTAGAATTTATTATTGGATCTTAGAAAAATCCTGCCCCTTCGCCAGTTCATGGATGACATCGATCTTCTTATCAGCGCTGATCTGTTCAAAAATATCCTCCTGGCAGACCAAAACGATCCCGTCCTGATGGTCCGCGGGAAGGCTCGAGGCGCGAGCAAAAGAACAATCTTTAAGTCCCGCATCCTGAATAGCCATTTCGACTAAGTGGGCGAGATCCGTTGCCCCTAAGATCAGAAAACGCCGCTCCCCTTTATGATACAGCTCATCGATGATCTTTTTTAACTGCTGCTTGATCACACTGATCGACTGGATGGTGCGCATCGTATAGCGCATGGATTGGTTCATCTTCTCGCTGATCCCTTTGGGGGTCAGCATATAACCGATACGCTTAGCTTTTATTTTGGAAGTGCGGATATACCCTTTGGTCACAAGGCGTCGGATCAACATGTTGACCATGCCCAAGGAGATATCCAGTTTGCGAGAGAGATCACGCTGGTTTACCGCAATATCCGCGGCAACAGTATTGATCAGTTCAAATTCACGTTCATCAAGCATCATCGTGTCTTTTTAAAGGGTTTTAGCGAAGGAAGAAAGCATGTTCAAAGAATGAACATATGATAGGAAAATAGAGGGTTTTTGTCAATGATTAAATTTGCTAGTGAAAGAACGCGAATATGTTACGTTCTTGATGGGAGCGGCGACTTGCGAAGGCAGGCCCTTGCCCAGATCATCAAAGTATCCCAAAAAATAACAAGGATATCTGTCAAAGGAATCCGCCTTTTTGCCCGCTTGATGTTGACAACGACCGGGGCTTCGATGATCTTATACCCTAAACGATGAATAGTCACAAGAAGCTCCAGGTCAAAAGCGAATCGCTTAACAGAAAGCGAAGGCGCGACCTCGCGTAAAGCTTGCGCTTTAAAAAGTTTTAGGCCTGTCTGCGTGTCCCGGCACGGCAAACGAAATAAGAAGCGGACCATTTCATAATAAACAAAGCTCATCCACCTGCGCGTCGTTGGGCTTTCCACACAAGACTTAGGATGCTGCTTGGAGCCAATAACAACATCCGCGTTACTTGAGCATAACAGCTCATAGAAATCCTTGATCTGCCCAGGGTGCAGCTCAAGGTCCGCGTCGAGAAAGACAATATACTCGCCGTCTGCATGCGCCACGGCTTTTTTCAAGGAGCTTCCCTTGCCGACATTATGCTCATGCCGCTTAACGATCAGTTGCTGAGGATAACGGTCAAGAAGTTCTTGAACCGCTTCAAAGGTATGGTCGGTTGACCCGTCATCAAAAACAATGATCTGCCAATCATAACCAAAACTGTTCAGCGTGCGCGCGACCTCCTCGATATTCGCGGCGATCCGCGACGCTTCGTTAAAGGCAGGGATAATAACAGAAAATTTTCCGGGCATATTTTTTGCTGAGCTTATAAGCTCAATAGTATTCATTCTTTAGAAAATAAACAAGGGCGAGACATCATGACAACTTGCGCAACAACCCAAGGACATTTTCTTTAGTGAAAATGGTTAAGTCTTTTGGATTCTCAAGAAAGTTCTCGACATCGCTTCTGACCATATTCCAATCAACTCCACTAATAGATTCATAAACAACCTGTCGCCACGTATCCTCTGTCGGCATAGCTTTCGGCCATTGGGTCTGACTCAAAGCGTTAACAAGCAAGGCAAGATTCGGCGTCAGATCTTTCCACGTCGCAAGATACCAGCCCAGGTCAAAATAATCCCGGCCCTTTGTATATTTTCTGCTTAACAAAGCATGCAGCTTTCCAGCGAAAAGCGAACGAACTTCATAGGATAAAAAAGATATCGGAAAATACTTATTAACTACTTTTACTTCAGTCTCAGCCCCTTGGGGAGGATTGCTATCGATCTCGATCTTGATAGAAAATTTTTGGCTCGCCAAAGGCGAGATCCCTGCCTCATGCATAAGCCCAGAAAATTTAATAAAAGCGGAATGAACGGTTTTTTTGTCTTTATACGTAGCCACCGCATCATAGCCGGCAGCCTTGAGCTCGATCATTATCTTTTTCATCAAAGAAGAAAAATCAACGGAGGGCTTTGTGACCAAAGAAAAGTCGAGATCCTCGGAAAAACGCGGCAGATCATATAAAAATCTCAGGGCTGTTCCTCCTAAGAACGCTGCAGAGCGAAAAACGCCTTCATCATGCATAACCCTCAAGACGTATGCCTGTAAATACTCCCGCATCAAATTAAACTTTACGCTATAACCTTCTTTTTTTGATACTAATTCTAAGAGGTGGTCTTTCATAAGTCCTTTTCTGTCCCTGTGCGTTCTAAGACATATTTTTTAATGAGGCGCGCGACCTTCATGACCCCCGGACTTTGGAATTTCTCGGCAAAGATCATCAGCTTTGGCAGGTCCAGCCCTTCCATGTTCTGTAGCCGCATCTCATCAAGATAATCATCGGTGACACCTAAACCTCGAAGATAAAAAAGATCCAAAAGCGCCTTTTCTGGATGCGCGACAAAGGACAACTGTTTTCCGAACATCAACGACCGATATCCCCAAAAAAGATCATTCTTGACATGCCGATAATCAAAGATGCCGATAGGCGTATGGATCTTTCCAGGCCTTTTGGTCGTCACGCAAGTATAAACAGAGACAGCGTCTGGGATCAACCCATAATATTCCAGGGCTTTCTCTAAACTAACATAGGAAGGTTTGATCAACAAAGAAGCGATATAAAATTCATGGATCTCTGCTTTACGCAGATCTTCAGACAATAAATAAATGTTATTCTTGAGCTTAACAAGCTTGCCCGACCTGCGCCAGCGGCTGATCTGGACCCGAAGAGATCTTGCATCAACACCTCCTGCTAACAAACTTTCAACATCAACAACAGGAAGCTTATGCGCCTTATTGATCAATTCATCAAACTTCATAGCAAGATATTAACATATTTGTTAATTATTTGCAACGAAATATAAACAAAAGCCATGTACAGCTGATGCCTTATTAACCTTCAAGACCTATTTTTCAGCGAACCTTGCTTTTAATAAAATCTCGGATCGTTGCCATCACATAGTCTATATGCTCTTGATGGATATCTTGATGAACGCCAATATGAAGGCCGTTGTTGCCGGCATATTCGGCATTTGGAAAATCGCCAAGCTTATGCCCTAAATAATCAAAGCCCGGGCACTGGGTCGGCATAGAAGAAAAAAGATCGCGTGTATCGATCTCATGTTTATCGAGAAAATCAACGAATTCATCCCGCGTAAAGGGAGCTCCTTCTTTAACGATCATCGGAAGCGCGTGCGGGCCGATACGCTCATCCTTCTCTTCTTGAATGGTCATCAGATGTTGGCCGAATTCTTTTAGGCGATCGATCATCGTGATAAGATTGTGGTGGCGCTTGTCGATGATCTGCTGATACATATCAAGACTTGCCAAACCCACAGCAGCCTCGAGCTCGTTCATCTTAGATGAATACCCAACCCGCTCAAAAACAAAACGAATATCTTTGCCTTTGGCAAAACGCTTGGCGCAATAACCATTCTCTGTATTCAAAACACACACCTTGCAATTGCAGGCCCTGCCGTGACAACGCAGCGACCTTAGGATCTCCGCGAAATCTTCGCGGTTGGTGGTCACAATACCTCCTTCGACGGCGGTCACGACATGAGCGATATAAACGCTATACGCCGCCATGTCACCCCATTCGCCGACATTCTTTCCTTTGTACATCGCGCCGTGCGCTTCGGCCGCGTCTTCGACGACAATGAGCTTGTGTTTCTTGGCGATCTGCATAATGGCATCCATCTTGGCAGGCTTACCCATCAAATGGACCGGCATGATCGCGCGCGTCTGAGGTGTAATGGCCGCCTCGATCTTCGCGGGGTCAATGTTCAAGGTTTTAAGGTCAATATCCACAAAAACAGGCTTAAAACCCGCGTGCAAAACAGCGTTGCCGGTCGCGACAAATGATAGCGATGGAACGATGACCTCATCCCCGCGCTTAGCGCCAAGATCATAAAGGACTGCCAATGCTAAAGCATCAGCGTCAGTACCACTGCTGACCGCAATGGCTTCTTTGGCGTTCACGAGCTTGGCAAATCGTTCCTCGAATTGGCGGACAAATTTACCGCTTGAAACACGGCCTGTGTTGAGCGCCTCATTAACGAGGTCTTTGGCCTTTTGATCGATCGTAATGGTTCCAAATGGGACTTTCATAAAATTTCTCCTAATCCTTATACGTTTGAACAAATTTCATGACCGCATCCTGCCAAGAAGGAATGCTGATACGCAATGCCCCGCTTAAGCTCTGATTGCTCATCGCGGAAAACCTTGGCCTCTTTGCCGGCAGAGGGAATTCTTTCGCCGAAACAGGGACAATTGTATTGTTGATGCCAGCGTTTTGGAAGAAAAACTTTACCCACGCGTAACGCGAACAAAACCCTGTATTGTTGGCATGATACAGCCCTGTCAGTCCTCTTAAGAATGCCAAAAGGGTTGTGGACGCGATGTCGTCGACAAAGCTCGGGCAAGAAACCTCATCATCGGCGATGCGCAGTTCTTTTCGCTCTTGCGCCCACTGACTTGCCTTGAAAAGAAAATTTCGCTCGCCTTGACCGAACACCCAGCTGACGCGCAAAAGAAGATAGTCTTTCAAAAGGCTTTTAACCGCCTGCTCCCCTTGAAGCTTGCTCGCGCCATAGGCGTTTATGGGCCGCGCGGGATCTTTTTCTTCGTATGGCGCTGTTTTCTCACCATCAAAAACATAATCCGTACTGTAGTGCACCAAGAAAACTTTTTGATCGCGGCAGATCTGCGCCAATGCCGCGACGCCGTGAGCGTTCACCGCCAAGGCATCCTGGGGGCAGTTTTGCGCTAGATCAACATTGTTGAACGCCGCGCAATTGATCACCACACTTGGCTTAAGCTCTTTGATAACGGAATGGACCTGATCGGGGTCGGCAATATTAAACTGCGCCTTGGACAGACAATGATGACGTTGATCATTCTTTTGAAACTGGCGCGCGAACGCGCGGCCAAGCTGTCCTTGAGCTCCGGAAATAAGAAAGGAATGTTGTGGCATTTCTGGTCTTATTGTTTTGTCCGGTAGAACGTAACTTCCGCGTCAAACATGGAAAATCCGTTCTTGATATAGAGATTGACCGCCGCGTTGTTCGTCGCCTGGGTCTTAACAATGATCTCTTGACCGCCATGGCGCGCAGCGGCGGCAATAAGGGCGCGCACGATACTTGAACCGATGCCTTGTCCACGATAACGCTTCGCCGCGGCCACGAGGCCGATCACGCTTTTTTTACCTTTGACATGCAGTGTCCCAAAACCCAACAAGCGCTTGCCGCGAAAATATCCATAACAGTCATCCGCGAAGCCTTGAATACTGTTTAGCATCCACGCGCGATGGATCTTTTTGCAGTATTTCTTTAAGAAAACATCATCCGTATAACGATTATGATTGGCCGCAAATGCCTCATCGCTGATACAAAAGACCTGCTGCTTATCTTTCAAGGATAATGATTTGATATGAGCATCAACCGCGCGCGAAACATCGCGAAGGCTAAGCCTTAAATGCGCAATGGTCGAGTTATAACAAAAGCCCTGGGACATAAGAAAACGGATGAAATCATGCTGGCGCGCGCCGGTCTTGACGATCAGATGATATGGGCAAGAGCGAAGCTCTTGCCCAAGTTTTTCGAGGTCTTTCCAGCAGATAATGGTATAGATCGACTGGCCAACGACCTGGCTCTCAAACTCCGCGGGAGCGATGGTGCGATAGGTTCTATTTTTCATAGGTAAAATCATTATCGCTGTCTTTGAATAAAGGGTATTGCGCGTCCTTAGGTGAAAGCATCGGATCCTTGACCGGCCAGGCGATCTTTAACTGCGGGTCATGGTACGCGATCCCCCGTTCATGCGCGGGTGAATAAATATCCGAACAATAGTATTCGATCTGCGCCTCATCGGAAAGCGCGACAAATCCATGCGCGAAACCTTCCGGGATAAAAAGCATCTGATGATCCTGCGCCTGCAAGGTGACAGCCGCCCACTGCCCGTAATAAGGTGAACCGCGACGGATATCAACAGCCACATCAAAGATCTTTCCCACAAGGACCTGAATAAGTTTTGCCTGCGCGAAAGGTTGTTTCTGATAATGAAGGCCGCGTAAAACGTTTTTCCTCGAATGGGAACGGTTGATCTGGGCTAAGGGCTTTTTCACGCCAAGAGCGAAAAAATCCGGAAGCTTAAAGACTTCCTTAAAGAACCCTCGCTCATCATGGAACACAACAGGATCAATAAGAAGAGGCCCCGGGATATTAAGTTGATGGGATGTAAATGGCATTATTTTCCTTCGTTGGCGATCTGCAGCAAATACTCTCCGTAACTTGTCGAGAATTCTTTGGCGATCTTCACAAGTTGCGCGCGCGAGATAAAACCTTTACGGAACGCGACCTCTTCAACGCAGCCGATCTTCAATCCTTGACGCTGTTCAATGGTCTTGATAAAAATGGAAGCTTCAATGAGCGATTCATAGGTTCCCGTATCCAGCCACGCGTACCCCCGGCCGAGCAATCTCACGTTCAGCTTGTTCTCGCGTAAATAAACTAAATTCACATCCGTGATCTCTTTTTCGTGGCGCTTGGAAGGCTTGATACGTTTTGCAATATCCACGACCTGATTATCATAAAAATAAAGTCCTGTGACCGCGTATGAAGATCTTGGACGAGAAGGCTTTTCTTCGATGGAAACAGGCTTATTCTGAGGATCAAGTTCGATCACGCCATAACTTTCAGGATGGCTCACATAATACCCGAAGATGGTCGCGCCTTTTTCTTGCTGGGCAGCTTCTTGAAGGACGCGCGAAAGCCCTTGGCCGAAGAAAATATTATCTCCTAAGATCAGCGCGACAGGATCCTTGCCGATAAACTTCTCACCGATAATGAAGGCCTGGGCGATGCCATTGGGCTCGCTTTGTACCGCATAATCCAAAGAAATGCCGAATTTGCGGCCATCTCCTAAAAGCTCCTGGAAACGCGGCAGGTCCTTAGGGGTAGAAATGATCAGGATCTCTGTAATACCGGAAAGCATCAATACGGATAAAGGATAGTAGATCATCGGCTTATCATAAACAGGCAAAAGCTGTTTACA
>CAZAOD010000027.1:0-23022 GCA_964486675.1 uncultured Planctomycetales bacterium
CCCCGACTATCAGCTTCGGTTCCCTTAAAGCCTAAGAGCTGGCGAGAGGAATCGACGCCACCTTTTCTGCTATGTATTGTTAGAAAGAAGTTGGCGCATCGTCTTCCTTCTTATTATTTTCACAGGAAAAGACGATGACCCCCGACTATCAGCTTCGGTTCCCTTAAAGCCTAAGAGCTGGCGAGAGGAATCGAACCCCCGACCCGCGCATTACGAATGCGCTGCTCTACCAACTGAGCTACGCCAGCAAATTTCCAAAAATCTTTTGTCTAGAAAGATTTGCAAGTCCCGCACGACTACTAAATTTTTTCCAGAAAAGTGCGGGGCGCCAGCAAGAGCATTTCCGCTTTTTTTCAGAAAGTCGGCACGCCAGCAATTCACGCAATTAATTCTGAAAAGCTTGCCAGTCCCGAATTTCCTTATTTTCTTTCCAGAAGAATTCGGGGCGCCGGCAAAATAATCAACAATATGGTGTTTACCGCAAAACGGTTGCAGGCTGCTCTACGCCAACTCTTCCTAAATTCTTTTTTCAGAGAAGTAGTTGGCGTGCCAGCAAATTACCCTTAGATCTCTTGGCACAAGCCGTTATTCTTCCGCCCTTTTCCAAATATAATAATCAAAATCACCTGCACCGACCTGGCTGGTTTTAAAGTTCATCTGCCCATGGGCTAAAAACGTGAAAGTTAAAAATACTTCTTCATCGGCAGGGCCTAAAAACTTCAAAACAGCCTTTTCAGAATCCTTTGTCTCTACGCTAAACGGCACAGATCTGAATTCATCCGACTTCAGAATCCCGCGATAATAAATAATTTCATTTTCTTTGATCTCCATCGACATGCGCCCCATAATCATTTTAAGCATCTCAGGCATACGCTCTTCTTCTTCAGGCCGGTATTTAGGACTATTCTTGATGTACTCTAGCGTCCGATCAAGATCAACAACCCAATGACCCTGCAAGCTCTCAAAGACATTCTCTTGCGCAAAGGCAAAACATGAACAAAAAATAAGGCAAAGAAATCCGGAAACTATCGCTGCTAAATGTTTTAGCATTTTTGCTCCTTTTTTTATAAAAAAGTGCTGAGCTGTTTTCCCAGGCCTAAATTATGGTAAACTGCACGGCGCTTTTCTCCCTAAACCCTTCATTAAAGAAAAAGTGCCGAGGCCCAGAATTGAACTGGGGACGCAAGGCTTTTCAGGCCTTCGCTCTACCAACTGAGCTACCTCGGCAATCACGATACAGATCCGTTATTAAAGTACCCATTGTACCAAAGTTACTTAACTTGTCAACGGCTGGATCAAAGCTTTCTTAAAGAACAACAACCCTACTGACTTGCCCTATTCTTGATCTTCACGAACACATCCTGAGCGATCTTAATGTTCGGAAGCATGTTTTTCCGCGCCTTGACGCGCAAGCGGACTTGGGTTGAAGAGATCTGCGACATGTCAACACTGATCCGCGCGCTACTGATGGTCCCATCGATCGTTCCCATCTTATAATCTTTACGGTTCACGGTCCCCATGATCCCGATCACTTCATTGGCCGCGTCCCAAAGGGTTTCATAATCAGATTCTGATTCGCCTTCGACCGTATCCGGGCTAACGGCATAACCGCCCAAGGCCCCCACACTTCCCGCGACGAGATAGATACACCCTGTTGTCCCCAGGCAAAAAAGCCCAAGAACAATGACTCCTAAAATGCTTCTCATTTTCTTTTTTCGATCCATACGCCCTCCCTGACGATCTTACAGATTCAACTGAATTCATCTGGATAATATTGCCTACGCACTGCTATCGCGCAGACAGAAAACATTGTAGCATTGTCTTTTTATTCTTTTAGAAGATCATAAAATATTTATTATGCTCTCCCGAACAGAATGCATAGCCTAAAAAACGGTCTTTAATGTCCTTTTGAAGGACTTTTGCCGTGACGGGCCTTTTTGGAGCGCCAAGCTAATTTCCCACGTCTTTGTCTTTTTCCCATCTCTGTCTCCTTATGATTAAACGATGATCAGTGTTCAATTAATCGCGCGCGACCGACATCATCACAAGACCAACGATCGCGACAAAGGTGCCAACCACAGCCTGGAACAACATAACGGTCTGAGGCCAAAATTTAACGATCAATACCAGCCCTAATACAAGAACCGCTAATCCAGCCAAGCCTAATAAGATCTTATTCATGTGCCTTCTCTCCTGCCGGGCGGCTCTTCCATCGCCGATGCATCCAGCCCCACTCCTGAGGATATTGACGAATATACCGCTCGATCACCTGTGTGATGCGCGCAACATTATGCGCTATCGTTTGCTTTTCATCAACTTGTTTTTCAATGTTCAGCGGCGCATCAATGATGAGCCTGTGCGTGTCATCCCTCTGCCTGACGATAAACATCGGAACGATCGGAGAGCCTGTGCGCAAAGCAAAAACGACCGGTCCTGTGGCTGTCGCGGCTTTCTGGCCAAAGAAATTAACAAAAACTCCCGCGCCTGTTCCAAAATTCTGGTCTAATGGAATAAAAACAAGTTCATTGCCGCGCAAGGCTTTGATCGACTGCAGGACGCATTCTTGCCTAGGGTGACTGTAGATCGTATGAAGACCCAACGAACTGCGCAAGTTCTGAAAATATTTCTCGATCTTTTCATCCCGCGTCTGACGGATGATCGCGTGCGTGCCATAACCATTCTGCGCTAAATACAGCAACATTAAAGGAAAATTACCAAAATGCGCGCTCACGGCCACAACACCTTTGCCTTGCGCAAAAGCTTCGTCAAGATAATGCTTTCCTTCGATCGTAACGTTCTGCTTAATCAACTGAGAATGCGCCATAAAATAGATCAACTCGATCATGCCTTTACCTAAATTCGCGAAGCATTCTTTTAAGATCGATCTTATTTCCTGCGGGCTCTTTTCCTGGCCAAAAGCGATCGTTAAACTTTCTTCAGCAATCTGTCTTTGCCGAACAACGAACAAAAAACCCAATGCGATGAACCATCGCGTCATCATACGAACAAAAGGATACGGAAGGCGCGTTAAGACAAAGGTTGTCGCGTAAAGCCCTTGACGGGCTACCGCCCTTTTGAATATCTTAATGCGTTCGCTAATATGCATGGGATGTTTATCGTTTATAACCGATCTTACGCAGAAAATCATGCCTCCACTGCGCGTCCTGAGGCCCCTCCACACCTTGCGGTTTCAGGCCATCGATGACACCTAAGATCCCTCGACCATTACCGTTATCGGCAACAATCACTTGTAGAGGGTTAGCGGTTGCGGCAAAAATAGTGCAAACTTCCTGCAGATTTTTGATCTGGTTCAAGACGTTGATAGGAAATCCTTGGGTTAAGACTACCACAAAACTATGTCCAGCTCCAATAGCAAGCGCGTTATCAGCGGCGATCTTCTTTAAAACGTCATTGTTGCCTTCTACGCGGATCTTACATGCGCCCGAAGCCTCGCAGAACGCGAGCCCAAACTGTATTCCCACCGCCGCTGCGATGATCGTCTCATAAAGGTCTTCAGCTGTTTTGATAAAATGTGCCTGCCCGATGATCATATTCACATCGTCAGGCTTTTGAATATTAACCGCTTGGATCTCCATATAAACGCCTCGATCTTGCTATCTCGCTGGAAGCACTTCTTCCAGCTTCTTAAAAAGTTCGTTTAGGTCCACCGGCTTTGTAATATGCGCGATCGCTCCGACCGCTAATTCAGCCTTTACATCATCCGGGGAATTCTTTGATGTCAGAAAAACGACAGGGATATCCTTAGTTACAGGGTTTGCTTTCAGCGTCGCGCACACCTGCCGGCCTTTGACGCCCGGCAAGATCACATCCAACAAGATCAGGTCCACAGCTTTGTTCTGAGCGATCTGCAAACCACCCTCTCCTGTATTAGCAGCCAAGACAATATATCCTTTTGCGCCAAGACCGGTTTCCAGCATCTTGATCAAACCCTTATCATCATCAACGACCAAAATTGTTTTAGGCATGTTCTTTTGCTCCTTGGTTGACGGGCATCCCATTGAGGAACCGAAAAGTAAAGAAATAAATGACCCACAAAGAATATAGGCTAAAAACTAAAGAAAAAATATTCACAGACCCAGTGCTCATAATGCTCCCAGACAGCGAGCGCGAGCAGACTACCAGCGTGCCCAAAGCCGCTGCTACATGAAGCGAGCGGATCGTCGCTCGTCCTTGCAAACCCGCGAGTCCTGCCAAAAAATAAAGAGCGGCCAGCAGGCTGACAAGTGTCAGCGTAATAGCATCCTGCACAAAAATAAAATGTTCAACACCAATGCTGTGCGCCCACCAGAACCCAAGCCCGCCAGCCAGGATCCGTGCCGCGAAAATGATCTCGCACCAGAAAAAGATAACTAACACAAGGGAATTCTTACGCATTCTTTTTCTTTTGATATCGGAGAATAACCATGATTATCCACATTAGTATACCGCTTATACAAAAATATGCAAACCAATCTCCAAACTTTGTGTACAGCGTCTGAGATCTGAGCATGCCAACATCCGCAACGCTCACGCCTGAGACATAGGTTTTTTTACCCATGAAATCCGCAACAGTCGATGTGACACGGCCCCAAGGATCCACAAGACAGCTAATACCGACATTGCCGCAGCGCACCAAGAACCTTCGATTCTCGATACTGCGAAAGACAGCATTCTGCAAATGCAACCATGGTTCCCGGGTATCCCCGAACCAGGCGTCATTGCTGATATTGATCAAAAAATGAGCGCCCCGGCGTACAAAATCTCGCGCCACATCCGGCACAGTATCCTCAAAACAGATCAAAACAGAATAAAGATACTTTGCTTTCTTTTGTCTATCCAAAGCCTCGAGAACAACGAACTCCTGGCCGGGAGTAAAATCATCGATCGGCACGATCTGAGATAAGAAAGGCAATCGTTCACGCAGCGGGATAAATTCTCCGAAAGGAACAAGACGCATTTTATGATAGCTATCAACGATGCGCCCCTGAGGATCAAAGGCGATCGCCGCGTTAAAATAATCCGCGCCCTCCTTTGTAACGACACCGATCAAGTGCGCTACGCCTTGCTGACGGATAGAATCCTGCAGCGCCTCGAAAAGCTTCGGATCTTCCCAAGGGTAGCCAGGGTACGCGGACTCAGGCCAAACGATCAGCTCTGCTCCCTTCTCAGCCAACTTTCTCGAAAGATCAAGATGATCTTTGAGGATCAAAGGCCAAGCCTTAGGGTGCCAACGCTTTTCAAGGGAAATATTACCCTGGGCTAATCCGACCCGTATTGACGGCCCCTGATATTCTTTTTTTAACTGAAGCACGCCATACACATAGGTCATGACTAATAATAAAATAATAAGCGTGCTGGCAGTAAAAAATGACCGATCATATGATCGGCGTTCTGCTGTGCGTGACCAGCCCTCCTTGATCCAGACATTGACCATCACGATCAAAAATGAAATACCATAAACACCGACAGTATCCGCGATCTGGATCAAAGCAAGGTTGGAAGATTGTGTATGTCCTAAAAGGACCCATCCAAATCCCGTGAGAACATGAGCGCGCGCGTATTCCAAGGCCACCCACAAGCAAGGGATCAAAATAAGCTGCGCTGAAAAACGCACGCGCGAACAATAATGATAGCCTAAGCCAAAGAGCCCAAAATACAGCGCCAAATAAAAGACGAAAAGAACTGCTCCAAGGCATGTCACAAAGCAGAGCCACAGAAGCATCGCGCCAAAAAAAAGGATCCCGCAAAGATAGCCGACACGAAACGATGTACCCCGCCCTCGACCATCCAAAGCCAACATCAGCGGAACCAGAGCGACCCAAACTAAAGGCCAAAAACTAAAAGGCGGAAAAGATAGGATAAGTAAAACAGCTGACAGGACGTAGAGAAAAAATGATGATGAGAACATAGAAAAAAGAGGTTCTTGATGTTTCATGGATCAAGACGTGCCCTGACCACAGCATTTCTTGTATTTCTTCCCGCTGCCGCATGGGCACGGGTCATTGCGCCCAACCTTTTCCATGGCACGCCTTTGCGGATGGACGGATGGGACTTGCCGTGTCTGCTGAGGCAATGGTTGACTTGGATCTGCCGCGGGCGCCGCGGAAAGGCTGGAATGCTGCGCGTGAACGAATTGTTGCGGCAAGGACGAGAAAACACCGCGCACTCTCCGAGGTTCGGCCACAGGTTCTACCTTGAAGACCGTTTCGACAACTTCCCGCATAATAGAATCGTACATCGATTCGAACATCCCGAATGCTTCGTGCTGATACTCAACCAAAGGATCGCGGTGCGCGAAGGCTCGCAGACCGATCCCCTCTTTGAGCTGATCCATGGCATAAAGATGATCTTTCCATTTTGTATCGATTGTCTGCAGCAGGACCATACGCTCCAGGCCCCGAATGGCTTGCGGATCGACGATCTGCTCTCGTGTTTGATAAAGCGCGAGGATCTTTTCATAAAGCAGATCCTCGATCTGAGACTGGCCCATCTGCGGGAGATCTTTTTCGAAAGGTGCAACGTCAAACCCAAAAATGCTTTTTAAAGACGCCTTAAACCCTTCCATATCCCATTGCCCTTGATCGCCGTTGGCAAAAAGATACTGGGCCACCATCTCTCGGATCGTGGCGTCCAGAGCATCCAAAATGCGCTCTTTGACATCTTCCCCCTCCAGGATCGAGCGGCGCATCGCGTAGATAACCTCGCGCTGGCGGTTCATGACGTTATCATATTCAAGAAGCTGTTTGCGGATCTCAAAATTGTGAGTTTCCACGCGCTTTTGAGCGATCTCAATAGCGCGCGAGACCCAGGGATGCTCAATGACCTGGCCTTCTTCCATGCCCAAGGTGTTCATCAAGCCCATCATCCGATCCGAACCAAAAAGACGCATCAGCTCATCCTGCAGGGAAACATAGAACCGCGACGATCCCGGGTCACCTTGACGACCTGAACGGCCGCGCAGCTGATTATCTATGCGTCTCGATTCATGCCGTTCCGTACCCAAAACATGCAAACCTCCGGCGGCAACCACCTTCTCATGCTCTTCAGCGACCTGCTTGCGGAAACGATCTAAAAATTCTTTATACGCATCCTTGTTATCTTGATCCTTTTCGTCTTGCTTTTCTTGCTTTGCAATATTTTCCGCGAAACTTCGCGCTAAATACTCGGCATTGCCGCCAAGGACGATATCCGTCCCGCGACCAGCCATATTCGTAGCGATCGTAACGGCCTTGTAGCGTCCCGCTTGCGCAACGATATGCGCCTCCAAGTCATGATATTTAGCGTTCAGTACCTGATGTTCGATACCGCGCTGCTTAAGCATCTGCGATAACAATTCGGATCGCTCGATCGAGATCGTGCCGACCAGGACCGGCTGACCGTTTTTGTGCAATTCAGCAATCTCAGCAACGACCGCGTTAAATTTCTCACGTTCTGTCTTGTAGATGCAATCAGGATGATTTTTCCTCTGCAAGATCCTGTTGGTCGGAAGGACCACGCAATCCACTTTATAGATCTGCTTAAACTCATTGGCTTCGGTAAAGGCGGTACCGGTCATCCCTGAAAGTTTCTCGTACATACGAAAATAATTCTGAAAGGTAACCGTTGCCAAGGTCTGATTCTCCCGCTCGATCTTGATCCCTTCCTTGGCCTCGACCGCCTGATGCAGTCCGTCTGACCATCGGCGGCCCGGCATCATACGCCCCGTAAACTCATCAACAATAACGACCTGCCCGTCCCTCACAACATAATCCACGTCAACCCTAAAGAATTCTCTGGCCTTCAGAGCTTGCAAAATATGATGACGGTATTCGATCGTTTCCATATCATGCAAGTTGTCAACGCCGAACATGCGTGCCGCTTTTGTTTCACCTTGCTCAGTCATTGAGATCGATCGCGCTTTTTCATCAGCCACATAGTCAAAACCGACAGAGAGGTCCTGACCTTTATATTTCGCGTCGATCTCTTCTTTTTCCGTGATACGCCGGCCTTTTAACTGTTTAGCAATATTATTCGCGGTGTAATACTTGTCCGTGGATTCCTCGGCAGGGCCGGAAATGATCAAAGGTGTGCGGGCCTCATCGATCAAAATGCTGTCAACCTCATCCACGATCGCGAAATAATGGCCGCGCTGCACCATTTCTTCCTTAAAGCTCACCATATTATCGCGCAAATAATCGAACCCAAATTCATTATTAGTGCCATAGGTAATATCACAGCCATACTCATATTGGCGTTCCCTGGGGTGTTTTTCATGCTGGATGACGCCAACGCTCAAGCCTAAGAACTCATACACAGGCCCCATCCAGTCCCTGTCGCGACGTGCCAGGTAATCGTTGACGGTCACAACATGCACACCCTTACCTGTCAAAGCGTTCAAATATGCCGGCAATGTTGCCACCAATGTTTTTCCTTCTCCCGTGGCCATTTCGGCGATATTCCCTTTATGTAAGATCATGCCGCCTAACAACTGGATATCAAAATGCCGCAGGCCGATCGTGCGACGGCTCGCTTCCCGGACGATCGCAAAAGCTTCCGGCAGGATTTCGTCAAGCGCTCTTTCACGTTGGTCAAAAAGATTTTTTTTAGCACGGTCGATCTCGTTGATCAGAGATTCACGGGTCTGTTGGTCTTTTTCTTCGCGATGCTGCTGAATAAGCGTATCTAACTCCTGTTGTGCCAACGATGTCCCTTGGCGGATACGCTGTTGGAATTCTTGGGTCTTTGACCGTAATTGCGCGTCACTTAAGGCCTGAATCTGGGGTTCAAGAGCGTTAACCTTAGCGACAAGGGCCGTCATTTTCTTGATCAAACCGATCGAGGACAAAGGCAGGTCCATCGGGAGTTGAATATTCACTTTTGGCTCAAGACGGTCAATATGCTTTTGCACCTGATGAATAATGGTTTTTCCAAAAAACATTTTCCACATAAAGATTATTTCCTTTTTAAATAAGCCTCAATGAACGTATCAAGATGGCCGTCCATTACCTTGGCGACATTGCCTTCTTCCACATCCGTGCGATGGTCTTTGACCATGCAATAGGGCTGAAAAACATAGGAACGGATCTGGCTTCCCCATTCGATCTTTTGCTTTTCTCCATACTCGCTGGCCATGCGGTCCTGTTGTTCTTTTTCCTTTTGCTCATAAAGCTTGGCGCGCAAGACCTTCATCGCGGTCTCTTTGTTCTGCAGCTGCGAGCGCTCGCTCTGACACTGGACGACGGTCCCTGTGGGGATATGCGTGATCCGCACGGCGGAATCCGTCGTGTTAACACCTTGTCCGCCGGGCCCTGAGGCGCGGTAAACATCGATGCGCAATTCATCAGGATTGATCTGGATATCGATATCATCCTCAACCTCAGGGATCACATCGACCGAAGCAAAAGATGTGTGGCGACGCTTATTCGCGTCAAAAGGCGATATCCGCACCAAACGATGCACGCCTTTTTCAGATTTTAAAAGCCCATAGGCCATATCACCGGAAATACGCAGTGTCACGTTCTTGATCCCCGCTTCTTCGCCAGGTAAAACATCGATCATATTTACCTTGAATTGCTTATCGTCCGCCCAGCGCGTATACATCCGCAACAACATGCTGGCCCAATCACAAGACTCTGTCCCGCCAGCGCCCGCGTTAATGCTTAACAGCGCGTTATTATGATCGAACTCTCCACTTAAAAGCGTCTGCACCTCAAGCTGGTCCACTGTCTGCTCAAGGGCCTGAAGATTCTGTTGGATCTGCTGTAACAAAACCGTGTCTTCGGCGGCAATCATCGTGAACTCTTTGAGTTCATCGAGCTTAGACAGACCCACATCAAAAGGCTCGACCGTATTTTTCAATACTTTCAGCTCACGCATCAGCTTGTTCGCGCGAGCCGCGTTATCCCAAAAATTCGGTAAAGCCATCTGCTCTTGGATCTGCTCTATGGATCGGATCTTCGTAGACAGGTCAAAGAAACCCCCGAAGTTCATGGAATCTCTTTTCCAAATGTTGAATATGCTTATTGATATCGTCTATCATTAGAAAATATATGTATTAATATTATAGGGAAACAAAGTGATGTGTATTATAACACAATCGAAAGGATTTACAATTTTTTGTCCGAAGGTATCGGCCAGCGAAGGATTATCCTAAAAGATCAGCCATGATGCCCGCAAGAACAAGGAAAATCTTTTCCTCTCACGAACAATAGCGGAAAAACGATATCACTAAAACAGCAAGGGATCCAAACGGCCAAGAATAAAAAGATGAATATACCAAAATATGGCACCGCATGCCCATGATCAGAGGCCATCAGCATATGGAACAATGAAGCCCATGTGCTGATCAATACATGTCCGGCGTGGGGAAATTTTGTTATCGGCTTATAGTAACCGATCACGATCGCGGCAACGGCCAGCGGATTGATCAGCCACCACTTGTCGATGAATCCAATATGCGCGTGCCGATGCGGCATATCAAGCAAGACCTCGCCCCAAAAAGGGATTACGGAATCACTAATGGTCCCAACGGTCACAGAACCAATATACCCTACTGCCAAAACTTTTAAGAACATGCTCACGCCAGGTTTTTGTCCAGCAAAATATTTCTTGTATAATGCCGCGGTGACAACAGCGCTCAAGCAAATATGCAGCGGATGAAAGATATAAAACAGTGTATGCGCGGTCTCATGAGGCACATCGCGAAAGACCATCATCAACAAAATCCCGGTCAAAGCGCCAAACAGCGTGAAAGGCGCGTGATCTTTAAGCTCAGCCGTTATCCGTTCCCACATGATCGTTACCTCTCTTGTGATATTTTAAGATAGCCGTCTTGAAATGCTGCGTAGGCCGCGAAGCTCCAAGTTAAATTCATCACGGCTGTCTGAAGCGGTTCGGGCGATCTCTTCTTCTACAACGCCCTCTTTAACAAGTTGGGCTAATGTTTGCTTGAACGACTTCATGCCGAAAAGCTTGCCGTCATCAATAAAGGTCTGGATCTCCCTCGGTTTCTGTTCTCTGATAAGACGCGCGATCGTGGGTGTAACGACCATAGACTCATAAGCAGGTACGCGCCCTGTTCCATCCTTGCGCGCGAGCAAACGTAACGAGATCGTCCCCTTAAGAAGCAAAGAAAGCTGAAGGCTGACCTCTAAATGCAAATGCGGGGGGAAAAAATTGACAATGCGCTCTACGGTTTGAACAGCGTTGTTGGTATGAAACGTCGCCAAAACCAGAGTTCCAAGTTCGGCTGCCTGCAAGGCGGCACGCATCGTGTCTTCATCGCGGATCGTCCCAATGAATAAGATATCCGGACTTTGCTGGGTCGCGTGCCGCAAAGCCGTCGGATAAGAATGAAAATCGATCCCAAGCTCGCGCTGATTGATCATGCTTTTTTTATTTTTGAACAAATATTCAATAGGATCTTCAAGCGTGATGATATGCTTTTCCTGACGTTCATTGATATAATCGATCATGCTCGCGATCGAGGTAGTCTTTCCATTGCCAGCCGGGCCGCATGTGAGGATCAAACCGCGCGGTTCCTGCGCAAAACTCTCGAACAGCTCGACCGGAAGCCCAAGCTCCTGGAACGTTTTTGTTTGACTGCGCACATACCTGGCAACAAGGGCTGGATTCGCCCGTTGGCAAAAAAGACTGATGCGAAAACGCCCCACGTCCGGATCCACATAGATAAAATCAATATCCCAGTTCTTGTGATAATGTTCACGCTTGGAAGCCTCTGGCAGGATCGCGCTGATCAATTCATCCATGTCTTGACGCGTGACCTTTTCATCGCACAAAAAATGCACCGCGCCATGGATACGCGCGCGCGGCTCGGTATTGGTTGACAAAAACAGGTCTGAAGCCTCACGTTCTGCCATGATCTTGAAATATTTCTGAAGTTTCATGCTATTGTCCTTCCGTGGTCAAGTAAGTTAAAGGCTGTCGACGAAATCATTCTACATTAAAAAACCCTTTGAAAAAAATCATTTTCCAGAAAATTGCTTGGCAATCCTCTCTTCAAGTTCAAGAAGCGCTTTTTTCGTTTTCACACCCAAGACAAAACCGCCCAAAGAACCATCCTGATGAACAACACGATGACAAGGGATCAAAAGAAGATAAGGATTCTTGTTGAGCGCCTGCCCCACCGCGCGCGCGGACTTAGGCCGCCCGATCTTGCGCGCGACCCAGGCATACGAACGCGTCTGCCCAAAAGGGATCTGGCTAACGGCGTGTAAAACCTTGGCCTGAAAACTTGTTAAAAGTCTTTTCTCTGTCATGTCACTTTAGCGCGTTCTTATCGCGTAGCGATCGGTGGTAGCTGATGGCAAAGCGATGCGCCTCATCCCGAACACGTTGCAACATCTTCAGCCCTAATGAATCCTTGGACAAAACGATCGATCTTTTTCGCTGCGGGACAAAGATCTCTTCCTCGCGCTTAGCTAATGAGATCAACGGGATCGTGATCTGTAATTTTTGCAGTTCTTGATGCGCTGCTGACAGCTGTCCCTTGCCACCGTCAATGACGATCAGATCTGGGAACAAGGCACCCTCATCCTTCAGCCTTCCATAACGCCTACACACGATCTGCGCGATCATCGCGGGATCGTCAATACCGGGGATCTCTTTAATGCGAAAGCGCCGATAATTCTTTTTGTCCGGCTGACCGTTAAAAAACGAAACCATGGATCCGACCGCGTACGTACCCATAATATTGGATATGTCAAAGGCTTCAATGCGTTCAGGGGCTTTCGGCAAACTCAGAACACGTTGCAGCTGCTCGGCTTCCTTAAAATAATTGATGTCTTTCGTTCCTGAATACAAAGCGCCGATCGCGCGAATCTGATCTCGAATGACAGCCGCCCTTTCAAAATCTTTCACGCGCACGCATGACGCCATCTCTTCATGCAGATCCTTGTAAAGTTCATCTTTGCGCCCTTCCAAGATGCAAACAACATGACGAATGACCTTTTGATATTCTTTTACACTGATATTCTTAACGCAAGGCGCGTCACAAAGCCCAATATGATGGTCCAGGCAGGGCTTCTGGGGCATCCGCGGGCACACTCGATAACGAAAGATCCGACGGATGATCGTCAATGCCTCGCGGACCAGCTTCGCGTCCACATACGGGCCGAACAGCCTTCCGCGGATCTTTTCTTTGCCCTGTGACCGCGGCCGCACGACCGCGATCCGCGGATAGGCATCGTCACTGATCATGATCGATGGATAGCTTTTGTCATCTCGAAGGTCGACATTATATTTGGGCTGATATTTCTTGATCAGGCTGGCCTCCAGCAGCAGCGCCTCGGCTTCGCTGGCGACTACGATATGGTCGATCGAGTGGATATCCGCAACCAAAGAATCTGTCTTTGAGATCGGATGAGCGGTCTTGCGAAAATAAGACTGCACGCGCTTGCGCAACGACACCGCTTTGCCGATATAAATAATACGACCGGCAGCGTCCTTCATCAAATAAACGCCGCTGGTGGGCGGCAATTGTTTTACGGCCGTCTTAATATCCATGCGAGGATCCTTTGCGCTTGTTGGATCCTAAAGATAGCGCACATCTGAAAGAATATGATCACACCGATAGTGGCGACAATGATCAACCGCACGATTTCCTGCGCGATCGCCAAATAATTCCACAGCAAATAACAAGTCCCACCCATCACGATCGCGGAAAGGAAAACCTTGCTGCTGTACTCCAAAAGCCCATCGCCAAACCCCTTAAGGCGATCACTTAAAATACTCAGCAAAACAAAGAAGTTGATTCCCGATGAAATCGCGCTCGCTAAAGCGATGCCTCCAACCTTCAGCGGTCCCATCAAGATAAAGTTAAGGGCGGCGTTCACCACCAAACATAGAGCCGCCACCTTTGCCGGGGTGGCCGTGTCTTGCAAAGAATGGAACGCGGTCACCAAAATCTTCGCTCCCGCGAACCAAAAAAGACCAAGAGCAAAAAACAATAGCGCCTGCGCTGTAATGGCCGTTGAGTACGTGTCGAACGCTCCCCGCTCGAACAAAAGGCGGACGATCGGTGTCGCAAAAAGAACCAAAAATACCGCCATAGGCATCATGACAAGCAAAATACTTTTCAAGGCAAAGATCAACGTCCGTCGGAACTCTTCCATATTTTGGCCTGCCGCGAATCCAGACAAGGTCGGGAGGATCGCAGAAGCAATGGCGATCCCAAAAATTGACATGGGAAACTGCAAGATACGGTTCGCGTAATAAATAGCTGAGATCCCTCCCAGCCCGACAACAGAGGATAAGGAAGCGCAAAAAGTATCCACAAAAACGGATAATTGATAAACCGCGGAACCGAATAATCGTGGAACGATCAGCCGTCCCACCTGCCGAACCCCGGGATGGCTCAAAACGCGCGGGATCTTCAGTCGGACTCCTTGACGAAGGATCGGGACAATGTGCGCGCCCAATTGCAACACACCCCCAAAGAGAACGCCACCAGCCAAGCAAAAGACCTGGTCTACCGGCAGCCTCACCGCGACTAAAGCGCTTGCGATAATCGACGCGTTCAAAAGGCATGGACTGAATGCCGGCACCATAAAAGAACGGAAGACGAATAGAACACCCATACCATAAGCGGTCAAACCGATCAGGATAAGATAAGGGAACATAATACGGGTCAACCGGATCGTTAACTGTAACTTTTCCGGGTCTTCCATAAAGCCAGGCGCGATCAGCCGAACGATCACAGGAGCAAAAACGATCCCCATGACCGTCAAAAGGCTTAATGCCATCATCAACAGAACAAAGACCGCGTTCAAAAAAACCATGAGATCTTTTTTGTCTTTTTGAGCATACTCCGCTATAACTGGAACGACCGAAGAATTCATGCCCCCTTCCCCCAAAATATCCCTAAAGAGATTAGGGATGCGAAAAGCGACAAAAAAAGCATCCGCGCGGAAGCTTGTTCCCAGGAATTTCGCCAAGATCATGTCCCGAACAAAGCCCAAAATACGAGAGCTTAAGGTCCCTAAAGAAAGAACGGACGTCGTCTTAAGGATCCCCTGGTTGCTGTCATGTTTGGAATATTTATTAGTTGACATACACTTTTCTCTCTGCTATATTGGCTCACTTGGAAAAGAAAGGATCAAGTTTATGCCCCAAAGACGTTCTGGTATTCAAGAGTTACGACTAACTCACAAACGCCGTTTACATAATCTCGATATCAAAACAGAGTTGCGTAAGACCGTCAAAAGCTTCACAACAGCTATCGAGGCCAAAAACACGCAAGAAGCCAAATCATTGCTCACAGCTGTCTACAAAAAGATCGATAAAGCTGCCAAAATAGGCCTCTTGAAGAAAAACACCGCCTCACGCCGCAAATCCTACTATAGCCGCCTTCTTACGAAGAAAGTTTAACGACCAGCATCTCAAGAGTGTATTCCGGCCGCAGTTGACTTCGTTTAATGCGAAAATCCGCTTGTTGGAACGCTAAAAGCCCTTGTAAAAATTTTTGCAAGGGCATTTTGCTGCGCTCTTTCTTCCATGACCAGACCATTCCGCCCATGATCATGGTTGGCAATTCGCCATTCTTTAAAAGTTCATCGAGAAATTCTAGTGCCTTGGCCTGGCGGCCTGCCACGACTTCCCGCATCAGGTCAAAAACATTGTGTTGTGTCCGCGGCTTAAAAGAAAATAGCTGAACGCCATTTCCTTTCTGGAACCAAGAACTTTTTTCATCCATCACATCCGCGTCCAGGATCAAGATCAGCGACTGAGAAAAAGCTTTATCAGCTTTTAAAATGAGGTCTTTATGTTTGGCTGTCAGTTCATTCGCCTGCCGAATAAGGACAACGCGCGATTTGGAAACAACAGGAAGCGCGATCAAGGCTTTTTGCAATTCATCGCGGTCTAAACGATATCCGTGCAAAACTTGATGGTCAAAGGAAAGGGCTTCCGCTGAAAGGAGGGCTTTGGCTTTGATATCAGCGATCTTTTGTTCTTTGGCGGCGTGATCTAAGCCGATAAGAAAATAGATCATTACCAGTCTTCAACGGTTCTCTCGATAATACGCTGGGCCAGGTCATTGACCGCGTCATCGATCGCGGCGCTCTCTGAGCGTGCCGCGGGACCTGCTAGAAAATACGTTGTATCTCCTGAAAAACTCGCCTCTGTCCACATCGGCTCTTCTTTGGCAACATCCCATAAAACAAGCGAGACCGTAACCGTGATACGGTATTCCTGGACGTTATCATCGTCATCGCGTCGCAATTCATCCCGGCGATAATTGATCAGCTCGCCTTTAAGAACCAGGTCAGCCTCATGCTCTTTAGCGACCTTCAAGACGCCATCATGGACGAACCTGTTGATAACAGCATTGGAAACCTTGACCTCCATCATCGGGATGTACAAATTCTTACTGCCTCGCTCCGAGCTGTAATCAACGCTATTCTTAAAAGGCTGGACATAGATCGTCTTGAACGCCGCGATAGCCGGCGAAAGGGACCGGGTCGTGTATCCACACCCGGATACACAGACTAAAAAGAGAAGGATGGCCAAAAAATAAATACGCTTCATTTTGCTTTTTTATCCAGGATGCGCAACTGTTCCAAAGCAGCCGCCGCCCATGTGCTACTTGGAAATTCTTCGATAATGGTATTGTAATAGATCCTAGCGGACTGATATTTTTTGTGTTTGGCGTAGAACTTGGCAACGAGAAAATTATTCTCCGCTTCCTTTTCATTCAAAGCAGCGATCTCTTTTTTGGCCTTGGCGGACAACTCCGCGTCAGGATAATTCTTCACGAATTCCTTGAATTCCTCAACAGCAGACTGCGTGACCTTTTGGTCATATTGCGCCCTGGAAGAGCGAGCAGAGTCGACAAGCGCCATCTGATATTTGGCAGGCTTGACCCATTCGCTTTGCGGATAATCGTTGACAACTTTTTCGAACTCATCACGCGCTTCTTGGTACATTTTTTTCTCGGAGAGGTAAAGCCCGATCTTATATTGAGCTACAGCCGCGTGAGGGCCGTAAGGAGCATTTTTGATCACGGTGCGGAAGACATCAATGACATCATATTCACCGCCGGTCAGGGTCGTCACGAATTGACTTTTGCTGGGATTCTGCAGCATCTTCTCGCCAAGCTTGTATTGAAGCTCCACGATTTCAGGGGCTAGGTCGCTAAAAGGGTATTTTTCAATGACTTTCTGGTATTCCTGGAACGCGCGATAGTTCTTGTTTTGGGCTTCAAAACAAAGGCCGATATACTTTTGCGCGATAGGCGCTTCCTTGGCTTTAGGGTAGAATTTGATAAGTTTTTCTAATTCTTGAAGGGCTTTTTTATGATCTTTCTGATCGTAATATTGCTTGGCAAACTCAAGCTGTTCTTGCGGTGTATCCTTGACGGCATATTTGGGGTTGACCCATTTGTTGGTTTCCGGTGTCCACACCCAGAAAGCAAAGCTTGGTGTCGTGTAGGATAAAACTATAATACTAATAATTAATAAGATATATTTTCTCATGCCGTCCACTTTATCATAACTAAAAATTAAAGTCAATTCCGGCAACCGTTAATTCAGAAAAGCCAGAATTGCCCCAGGGAGCGACAGCGACCGCGGGGCTTCCTTAAGAAAAAACATGTCAGAGCTAATGAGCCCGCCATCAATTTATTTGAGTATCCGGTCGTTAGCATCTAAGCGTTAGCTTAAGAAAATTAAGTGGTGTAATGGCTTACCTATTGAAAGAAAAGGGCAGGCCGCAAAGCGGACTGCCCATTAACTTCCCTTATACTTTCACGCGCGACATGGAAATATTTTACTCTTCCAACAGCTTGCAGGCAACAAAAGCCTGAAACCTTCTGCCAAACCCTACAGCCGAAATATAAAATCCATGATCGGATCGTCAAAGCGCCTTGCCATACGCCGATAATACAGGCTGATATACATGATGACAGCTCCGATAAGAATGAATAGCGCGGCTACAAAGAACGCCAACAACTGAGGAAAAACGAACAACACGATCCCTGCCAAGATATAAAGAAAACCAATGATCATAACCTCTCTCCTTTCTTACGCGCCGCAAGATCTTTGAGCGTTGATCTTGCGCAATTCCGCGATAACCTCATCCAATTTTGAAACAATGATCCACGGCAAGAACAACCACAAGATCCCCAAAAAGATCCCCAAGAACCACGCCACAATGATCAAGATCTCGAACATCGCTTGACTCCTTTCCTATCAGTTGTTATGCACATCTTGTATGATCATTACCCAATCACCCGCGTGACCGTTATGAGCCCCAAGAAGATCAACACGATCGCGCAGAACACGCGCAACAGGCCCTTGAGCATCGCAAAGCGCGCCAGCATCGCGGACACCTTTGCCGAAACGACCATCACGATCATCAAAGGAGAAAGGACCGTCCCCAGCCCAAAAACAAATACGTACAAGAACGCGTCCACCGGCGCTTTGGAAATAATGACAACATAATTAAGAATTCCCAAAAGCGGCAAACACGGCGCAAGGCCAATCAGAAAACCAAAAAATGCGATATTGGTCACATGAAAGCGACATAGGCATGAGCAAAGAGTCTTGTTCTCTGGACGGTCGATGAGCATGCCGATACCAACACCAGCTATCACAATCCCCAGCGCACCATGAATCCACGCTTTATAAGCTAAGAGTTTTTCCATGTGAATCAGCGAAGAACCCAGTGCGCAGATCCCCGCCAGGACAAGATACGCTAAGATCTTGAAAAAAGAAAAAACAAAATAGGAAAAGAACGAATCCCGCACCCCTGATCGGCGGCCGGCAGTATACGCGGCCAAAAACGGCGCGCAGGAAGCCAAGCACGGCCCAGAGCTCAGGATCATGCCGCTTGCAAATAAATAATATAGATTTTCGGTCATGGATTGAGTAAGATGATAATTGTTAAGATGCGAAGATCGAAATCCTAAATCCTAAACAATATTTAAGCTCAAGTGATCAACGCTCAAAAAAATTATTTCGTTTGAATTTTGCAATTTAACCTTGTTTAGAATTTAGTATTTAGAATTTCGGGCTTGTTTCGTGCTTAGTATTTCGAATTTATCTCTGTTATTTATGATTATATTCATCATTCTTGGTTTTGTCAGTTGTATTTTTCAACTCGTCTTGGTGCGGGAATTTACGTTCTCCATTGCCAAAAACGAGCTCGCCCTCATCGCCGGCGTTGGGATCTGGGCCTTGTTCTGCGCGCTAGCAGCCCTCACGCGCAAGCGCAGACAAATACTTTCTGATACAGGGCTGATGATCGCCCTTCCTCTATCCTTTGGTATCGGCATTATCCTGGCGCACACCTTGAAGATCCTTTTTGGCATTCCCTACTATGAAAGTGTCAGCGGGGTCTTTTCTTTATTTGCCGCGGTCGTTGTCCTTGGGCCGACAGGAGCGGTCAGCGGTTACGCGTTCTCCCACCTAAGCGCCCATCACGCCCAGCGGCTCGCGGACAAAGATCACTCTCTGGGCCATCTTTTCGCGTGCGAAGCGCTGGGGGTCTTTTTAGGAGGGATCGTTTTTACACTAGGGCTTTACGTTTATCAAAACCCACTATCCTTTACGGCCTTGCCTTTATTGATGGTCCCGGCCTTAAAAATATCCCGACGCCCCAAGGCGGTCATAGCCGTGACATTAATGCTTTTGTCCGTTTCTCTGACCAACAGCTTTCCGGCGATCCTGCAAAAAGAATTTGCCGCCTCATCGATCATCTTCACGCAAGGCTCCGCGCAGGGCCCTATCATCCTGACAGATGACGGCCACGCTCGTTCCTTGTATGTCAACGGGAGTTTGATCGCGACCAGCGAAGACAAAGAAGCTCACGAGGCCTTTATCCATACAGCCCTAGCCACGCACGCAGGCGCGCGCGACATGCTCTGGATCGGGCCATGCTTAAGATCACAGGTGCAAGAACTTGAAAAATATCCTCTCTTGGCAGTGACAGCGGTCGACAGCAATCCCCGGCCACGCCACCTGCCTTCATTCTACGCGCCTGGCAAAAACATCACTTTTAAAGATCAGGATCCGCGCTCTTTTTTGAACAATGATCCAGCGCTCTACGATCTGATCGTGCTCAACATCCCCGCGCCTTCAGCGCTTATCTTTAACCGTTTCTACACTGTTGAATTCTTTCAAGAAGCGAAAAAACGCCTTAAGCCGCAAGGAAACCTCATCTTCAAGATCCCGTCCAAGGCGGATATCCTAAGCCCTGCGATCCGTGACTTTAATGCCTGCATCATTCGATCGCTACAACGCGCCTTCCCTCAGGTATTCCTTATTCCTGGCGACACTATGATCGTAGCCGCTTCCCAACAAGAGATCACAGCTCAAGAGATCCTCAAGCGTTTTGAGCGCGGCCAGATCTCGGCTCAATTTATGACAGTCTTTCATCTGCGCGATATGCTCGATCCAGCGCGCGCGGCCTACATCCAGCGCATGCTCTCTTCCCCCTCAGGCATCAACACGGACCTAATGCCTTATGGCTTTCTTTATTACACCTTGATGGACCAGGCGCGATTTACCACACGCGCGCGCGTCGATCCCCTGGCTTTAAAACCGATCATCTTTCTTGTGAGCCTCGCTCTCATCGGATCGGTGGCTTTTGTTTTTCTTGGACGTCCAACGCTCTGGCTGAAAAGTCAGGCGGCGGTCCTGGGATCTTTATCCATGAGCGCGAGCGCGGTCATCTTTTTTTGCTTTCAACTGCTTTTCGGAGGGCTTTTCTGGAAGCTGGGGATCCTGGTAGGAGTGTTCATGGCAGGATTGGCCGCGGGCAGCTTCTTCTTAAGTCGCGCCATCTCATCACGCGTGGTCACAAAACACTATGGCGCGGGGCTCTTTCTTGTGTGGCTCATTTTTTTCCTTGAAATATTTTTCTGGGCTAACTATCGCGGGCATAGCGCGTGGCATCAAACGATCTGGATGTTGCTTGCTTTTGAAAATGGGCTTTTGACCGGATTCGGCTATCCTCTCTTAAGCGCTCTGTGGCGTCAGGACAACACATTTGCGGTTGAAAAGATCACGCCGGCTTTATACGCCGCGGACCTTTTGGGCGCTTGCGCGGCAACTCTTCTTGCTTCGATGATCCTGATCCCATTCTTGGGCATCAACCTCACTTGCCTTATTGTCTTCGCCGTGATCATCGTTCTCGGGCTTAAAGATATCCTTTAACGCCAGACCCCTGGGATCTCATGGCCGCAGTCCGGACATTTCCCATCGAGCAAATGATCTTCAAGGACATGATACCCTTTACGCTTGATCAGCAGTTTGCCACAATGCGGACAAACGGTATTCTCTCCTGTTTGACTGGGAACATTGCCGATGTAGACGAACTGCAAGCCTTCGCTTTTGGCGATATCCTGCGCCCGCAAAAGCGTCGCTACCGGTGTCGGGGATAGATTGGTAAGTTTATACATCGGATAGAACCTAGAGAAATGTATCGGCGTCTCTGGCCCAAGATGATCCCTGACCCAAGCGCAAAGCTTGCGGATCTCTTGATCGCTGTCGTTAGCGCTGGGAATAAGCAGGGTCGTGATCTCCACCCACACACCTTCCTCTTTGAGCACTTTCAGCGTGCGCAATACAACGTTCAGATCACCACTGGTGAACGTTGTGTAAAATTTTTCATCAAATCCTTTAAGGTCAATATTGGCGGCTGTAAGGTATTGGGCCAACGCGCGCAAAGGTTCTTCGTTCACAAACCCGGCCGAATGCATCACGCAGGCGACTCCTTGTTCTTTCGCGGCTTTCGCGATATCCATCATGTATTCATAAAAGATCACAGGCTCCGTATAGGTGAACGCGATGGTCTTGGAACCCGTCTCTTTGGCTTTGGCCACGATCTGTTCTGGAGCGACAAACTCTGCCTTGACCTGCTCAGCATCCAGCTGAGAGATCTCCCAGTTCTGGCAGAATTTACAACGCAGATTGCATCCGGCTGTCGCGATCGAAAAAGACTTTGTCCCAGGATAAACGTGGGAAAAAGGTTTTTTCTCAATAGGGTCCACATGGACCGCCACAGGCTGGCCATAGGTCAAGGCATATAGTTTGCCATGGATGTTCTTACGCGCCCGGCAAAATCCTGTTTCATTAGGTTTCAGTGTGCATTGCCTGGGGCATAATGTGCATTGCACAATATTGTCCGCTAAGGATCGAAAAAATGCGGCCATATGAAAAGGTATTTCTGCCTGCTGGGTAGGCGCCGCTGCCTCTTGCGGCGCGACAATAACCGCGCGCGGCCAACGGGTCAAGGTCACGGCGGACGCGACACACACAACAAAGACGATCACGGACAACACGCGATTTTGTCCTGTCTTTACCAAAAATCCATTCAAAGCCCTTCCGGTGGGACATAAAAAGTTGCACCAAAACCGCCCGCAGAAAATAGAAACAAAAAGCCACAACCCGAACATGATCCCCGCTGGCGATAAAAAGTTGTACCATAAGAACGCGGCGAAGGGCTCCGTCGATTCAAGCCGCAAAGGAGCGGCCGCCAACAAAAAACCTAAGATCATGGAGAAATAAACGAACCCTATCCACTGAAAGACCGGCAATAAACGTAAAGAAAATTTTTGGCGCGTCAGCTGTCCCAAAAGCTGCTGCGCGGCACCGAACGGACAAAGGCATTGACAGTAAATATTTTTGTTGTAAATAAAAATAGACGCTATCGCGGCCACCCAAATGACGAAAACTGCGTCCGCAAAGCTAATGCCTGATCTGATCCATCCATAAAAAAGCGCGAAAGAAAGCATCTTCGCCGTGACGAACCCCAGGATAACAACATTGACTGTCAGCGAAAGATTTCTCCACAGGCGGCTTTCACTGCGATGGAAAAAAACGAACAACGAAAAAGCCAGCGCCGCCAAAGCCAATAGATTAGCCCCTAACACGCGAACAGAAATAGGCGGCGCAGACACAACGGGTGCCGCCGGCGTAAGCAGAGCCAAGCGTTTCTTAAGCGCGCGCGTGATCGCCTGCGTCGTCAGCGTTGCCCCCGATACGGCGTCCACGTCCTTGCGCAAAGCCTCCTGAACAGAAATAC
>CAZAOD010000028.1:0-563 GCA_964486675.1 uncultured Planctomycetales bacterium
TGGGCGGCATTGATGTTGGGCAGACTGTTGTCGTTAAAGATAAAGCGATTGTCGCGATTGAAGCTATGGAAGGTACAGACAAAGCTATTTTGCGCGGCGGAGCTATTGCGCGAGGTCACGCGGTCGTTGTCAAGATGAGTAAGCCGCAGCAAGATTTTCGTTTTGATATCCCTGTTATTGGTCCCCGCACACTTAAGAATATGTCCATCGTTAAAGCATCCTGCTTAGCGGTTGAGGCCGGGAAAACGCTTATTATTGATTTGGATCAATGTCTCGCGATCGCTAATAAGAATAAGATCTGCATGATCGCAGCTTAGAAATTAAAAAGCATTGTTTTTGAAGGTTGCATGCTATAGAATAGAACATAACAATAGAAAGGAAGGTGAACATGCAGATAGTGAAAATCATCCTTTGTATTATACTTCCCCCCGTCGCAGCTTATATGCAGGTGGGCGTCACGACGCATTTCTGGATCAACATCGTCGCGACTCTTTGCCTTGGCTTTCCAGGCATGATCCACGCTTTATGGTTGGTTTTGACTGATAAAAAAGCGTAAGAATTAT
>CAZAOD010000028.1:573-21280 GCA_964486675.1 uncultured Planctomycetales bacterium
TAAGTTGATCTGGGCCTTTTGTTTTTAATCCATACAAGATACCACGGCCGTGAGGCCGTGGAGTTTCATCTCCTACCAAATGCGTCTTCCCAACATGACCATAAGCGTACCAACGATGACTTGGCCCCAGGCGTAAATTTTCAAGGCAGAGATCGGTATCAGGGCGAATCGTTCTTCAAATTTCTTAGAAATTATTTTCTTAAGTGAAAAAAATAGCTTGATAAGTAGGATAATAACTAGCAGGCTGATTATGATCGAAGCCGTAGTTGAGAGTCTCCATCCCAACCCAAGGACAAGGAGCGCGATATAGACAATGAGGACGCGCATGGCCCCAAAGGCCACATAGGATCCCTGGCGAAGCAATTTTTTACGGGCTTTCTCAGGCTGTGTTAAGAATAAAAGACCGGTAATGATCAGAAACCATCCGAATATAAAGATAAAAAAAGGGGTGTGTCCGATCAGAAAGTTTGTGATCTTGAAAGCGGTATTTTTGATAAAAAAGAATAGTGAGCTCATTGCTATTTTTCCCTCTGTTTATCCGTACAGGTTGCGGAAGGATTAACTACTTTGCGAGAGACTGGAAGTAGCATGGTCTTTGCGCAACATGAAACCAAAGATCTTTTTTAGAAAACGAAACATTTTCTTTAAAAACCACACCGCAAAGATAAGGAATAAAATGACGATCAGCCCGGCGATGATAGGGTGCTTGATGATAAAAAAGAACATCATCCCTACAGATGCATCCTCACCGACGCTGGCAACAATGTTTGTCCCTGGCACAGAAGTGCTGTTGATCGCAACGCGAGATGTTGCTTTTGTCAGATGCGCGCTTGCGGCAATGACTCCGGTCAAAACGGCGATCGGAATTTGTCCGCTTGGGCCCATGGGGGTCGCGGCCAGATATCCTAGCGCGGCTCCTCCAGCCGGACGGATGATCGTATGGATAGAATCCCAGATATTGTCCACAAGAGGGATTTTGTCAGCAACGAACTCGATCGCATACAACAAAATCGCCACAAGGATCACAAAAGGATTGGATAGGATCTTCATGTTTTCCGGCAGGGCCAACCAATGCATTTTTTCAGCGATGCCTAGGGTCGCAGTTGTCATGTACAGATTGATCCCTGACGACCAAGAGCTTCCCAAGAGGACACCGATTGACTGCAGCATATCCATAGCGAAGATATCATAGCGCCTGCTTATTGGATGGTCAATAAAAAATCATTCTGCACTTCTTGATATTCTAAGGGGTCAATCTATAATATAAGGAGCTTGGAGTTTTTTATTGTGCACGGATCGCTGCAGGAGCACGGGAGTATTTATGGGTCTTTTTGAAAATTTTTTAAACAATTTAAGCAACATGGTTTGGGGCCCGGCCATGTTGTTTTTTCTTTTTGGAACGCATGTTTTTTTGACTTTTCGCCTTAAATTTATTCAACGGTATACTTTGTACGCGGTTAAGCTTTCGTTTCAGAAAAGTCATGAGGACGAGGGGGATGTTAGTCATTTTGGCGCGTTGACAACAGCGCTGGCGGCAACGGTCGGCACGGGGAATATTGTTGGCGTCGCTACTGCTGTCGCTTCCGGGGGGCCAGGGGCGGTTCTGTGGATGTGGCTTACAGGATTTTTTGGCATCGCAACCAAATACGCGGAAGCTTTGCTGTCCGTAAAATTTCGAGTGACCAACCAAAAAGGACAGATGTCAGGCGGGCCGATGTATGTTCTAGAGCGTGGCATGAAAAACAAAGGCTTAGCTGTCACATTCTCGCTTCTGACCGCCGTGGCCGCTTTCGGCATCGGCAACACTGTCCAGGCGAACTCGATTGCTTCTCTTGCCAAAGAAACTTTTGGCCTATCGCCGTGGATCACGGGCATTGTGATCACAATCTTTACGAGCTTTGTTATTTTAGGTGGGATTCATTCGATCACGCACATATGCGAGCGATTAGTTCCCGTGATGATGATTTTTTATATCGTTGGTTGTTGTGTTCTTCTTGTGATTGGATGGGAAACGATACCCAGAACTATTGGACTTATCATTTCGAGCGCCTTTACAGGTCAAGCAGCCGTTGGGGGTTTTTTGGGAGCAGGATTAAGAGAGGCCATGAGATTCGGCATTGCGCGGGGACTTTTTTCCAACGAATCAGGCATGGGAAGCGCTCCCATTGTGGCGGCAGCTGCTAAGACAAGTAACCCTGTACGCCAAGCCCTTGTTTCTTCGACAGGAACCTTTTGGGACACAGTAATTGTGTGCGCCTTAACAGGACTTGTTCTTGTCAATTCTGGCCAGTGGATGAACGGATTGAACGGTGCGGCGCTGACGAAAGCGGCATTTGCCCGCCTTGATATAGCGGGGCCTGTGATCCTTACCGTCGGTCTTTTTACGTTTGTTCTGTCAACGATCCTGGGTTGGTCGTATTATGGAGAGAAAGCTGTTGAGTATCTTTGGGGACACAGAGTTATCGTGTTCTATCGTTATCTATGGGTTGGGGCGGTGATGGTTGGGTCTGTTGCGACACTGCCAGTTGTGTGGTCCTTCGCGGATGTCGCTAACGCCTTGATGGCTATCCCCAATCTGATCGCTTTATGGGCGCTGAACGATATTCTTGTCAGCGAAACCCAGAAGCATCTTTGGCGCAAGAAATCTTGAATGTTTGATGGACGATTCAGAGGAAAAGAGTTATGATGGCTCAATCAGGCGAGAGTTAGACAAAGAAATGGACGCCTGTTTATTACAGGATGGGCGATGACAATGCTTTCCTTTCCGAATTCTTTCGGATATCTATAGAAAATAATCTAACCTAAGAATATTTTATTCAAGAATTTGATAAGTTGTAGGAGTTTTTGATGCATACGAAAGTTTTTGAACCCAAGATTGTTACAGTTTTCCGGGAAGGATATAGCCTTCATCAACTATGTAATGATGTTCTAGCCGGGATTGTCGTCGGGATAGTGGCCCTTCCGCTTTCGATTGCCTTAGCAATCGCTTCTGGTGTTAAACCAGAGCAAGGGCTGGTAACAGCGTTCATCGCGGGATTTCTTATTTCACTCTTATCGGGAAGCCGTGTTCAGATCGGAGGGCCGACAGGGGCCTTTATTGTTATTGTTTTCGGGATTGTTCAGCAGCATGGTTACGAGGGTCTTGCGGTCGCGACATTTATGGCGGGCATTTTGCTGGTCCTTATGGGTGCCTTGCGCTTGGGAGATGTGATCAAATATATCCCATATCCTGTGACCGTTGGATTTACAAGCGGGATCGCCCTTGTTATCTTCGCGACTCAAATACGTGATTTCTTAGGCCTCAATATGCCTAGCGTTCCAAGCCATTTTATCGATAAATGGTTCGCATATTTCCAGAGCATGCAGAGCATCAATTTTTGGGCTCTGGGCTTAAGTATTCTTACGATCTGCATTATTTATTTTTGGCCGCGCGTGACCAAGCGCGTCCCCGGGACAATGATCGCGATCATTGTGACGACTATTCTTGTTCAATGGTTGCAACTTCCAGTTGAGACGATCTTTTCGCGTTTTGGCCACATGCCACATCATATTCCTTTCCCGCGCCTTCCTCATTTGGATCTGGCGACCATGGCTAAATTGGGATCTTGCGCGTTGACGATCGCATTATTGGCAGGCATTGAATCTTTGCTTTCCGCTGTCGTAGCTGACGGCATGCTGGGAACACGGCATCGTTCGAACATGGAGTTGATCAGTCAAGGAGTCGCGAATATTATTTCACCTTTGTTCGGTGGGATTCCTGCTACCGGAGCGATCGCGCGTACAGCAACGAATATTAAGAATGGTGGACGTACGCCTGTCGCGGGCATGGTCCATGCGCTTGTTATTCTTGCCCTATTCCTTTTTTGTGCGAAATGGGCTGGCTTGATCCCACTCGCTACCTTATCAGGGATCCTTGTTGTCGTTGCGTATAACATGAGCGAATGGCGTCATTTTCGTAGTTTGTTGAAAAGTTCACGAGGGGATATCCTTGTCTTATTGTTGACGTTTTTTCTCACCGTCCTAGTGGATTTGACCGTGGCGATCGAGGTCGGTGTTGTGTTGGCAGCTTTCTTGTTCATGCACCGCATGGCTGAAATGACGAACGTACATTTGGTTGACGATGCCGCGGGAGATGACCGTTTGCGTGAATATACTGGGGTTCCAGAGGGGATAGAGATCTTTGAGATCAACGGGCCGTTCTTTTTTGGGGCAGCAGATAAGTTTCGAGATGCGATCGCGTCTTTTAAAAAGAACCCTCAGGTCATCATTCTGCGCATGAGCGCTGTTCCAACGGTGGATGCAACGGCTGTTAGCGCGTTGGTCCGTTTCGTGGAGAGCTGCCAGCGCGGTAAGATCCATGTTGTTTTCGCCGGTGTTAATAAGCGCGTTTTTAAGATCCTGCATAAATCCGATGTTGTGAGCCGTATCGGCATGGAGAATATTTTAGCTGATGTGCCGTTAGCTTTGGCCAGGTCAATTGAGATCATTGAGAACAGTCTGGCAGCGAACACAGCAAGGCCTTGATCTTTCTGCTTTTGCTTTTTATGGATCTTGTTTGGTAGTGCGGTCAGCTCTCTTGGAATATTTATTGGAGAACCTTTTTAGATAATGTATAATAATCACAGTTAAGGTGTTTATGACATTATCTAAGCCATTCATTCGCAAAGATTTACCCAGGGTCGTAGTCCCTTCAGAAACAGATTATGTGGGCGTTTATTTAACCCGTCGCTGCTTTCTTGCCTGTCCTTACTGCATTACAAACTATATAAATATTTATATTAATCACAATGTTAAGCCTTCTGACGAATTGACCGCTGACCAGTGGATCCAGGCCTTAAATCGTCTTGAGCTTCCAAGCGGCGTTCCTGCTACCTTGCAGGGCGGAGAGCCTTTTTTGCATCAAGGGATCTGGGAAATTCTAGAAAATGTTCACCAGAAGATCGATATCTTGACGGCTTTACCAGCTTGCGTGACCCCCGAACGATTTCTAAAACTAAGAACTCTTGAATGGAATAAGCGGCCAGCGCCTTATCCAACGATCCGTGTAAGTTTTCATAATGGGCAGAATGATTACAAAATCTTGATCGATCGCATTAAGGATCTGCAAAAGATCTTGTCGATCGGACTTTTTCATATCGAACATCCTGGCTATCCTGAGCTCACACAAGAAATCCGCGCGTATGCTAAAAGTCAAGGCGTGGAGTTTCGCACGAAAGCCTTTTTAGGTTCATGGCACGGAAATCTTCATGGTAGATACAGATATTCTGATGCCTGCGGTGGAAAGAATGTCGGCAAAAAGGTGCAGTGTAAGAATACCGTCTTGCCGATCTCTCCAGAAGGAACGATCTATCGTTGTCATAGCGACCTCTATGCTAAGCGGGATGATCTGGCGATCGGCAATCTGCTTGATCCGGGTCTAAAAATAGGGCATGCTTATCGCGACTGTGCGTCTTATGGATTGTGCAGTCCTTGCGATATTAAGATCAAGACGAACCATCTTCAGGAAGATGGCTACTGTTCTGTGGATATTCGGTTTTTATGAAGAAACGCAAGAAAATACTTATTGTTAAGACAGGGTTCTCAGAATTTCTTGACAGAGGTGTTTCGACCGTTGTCAGTTTAGGTGATGTGCTTTTTTGCACGACCCTTTTGCATCTTTACAGAGATGATGAAGTGACATGGATCGTCTCGGCTGCCGCTAAAGAGCTTTTGGAGAATAATCCTTATATTCGACGTCTTGTTGTTTTTGGAAGCAAAGCGCTTGGTTCCATCATGCGTAAGCATTATGATGTTTTCATTAACCTTGAGAAAGATATCGGGATCTGTGTTTTTCTTCGAGATGTTAGGGCAGAGAAGAAATATGGGTTTTATTTCGACGACCGTTCGCAGGATATTGCAGTTTATCGATCGCCGACCCGCCTTTTGCTTGCCGGTCAAGAAAATCATCATAAGATGACGGGTAACACGGCCCAAATTCTTTGCAGGGCGGTGGGAAGAAGCTGGGCAGGGCGAGGGCCTATTTTAAAGCCGAGAAAGCGTAGCACGGAAATATACGATATCGGATTTAATTATGCGGTTGGTTCCAAATGGCCGACAAAAGGCTGGCCAATGGAATATTGGAAAGATCTTGAACGTCGGCTTAAAAAAGATTTTAAGATTAGCTGGCAGCAAGGGCATAAGAATTTATCTCAGTATGTTCGCTGGATCGATTGTTGCCGCATGATCGTCACATCTGATTCTCTGGGTCAGATCATCGCTCAGGCTCTGGGAAAGCCTGCTGTTACGCTTTTTGGGCCGACGAACCACAAGCGCATGGCAGGAGTCCCTGGAACACATATTATCTTGTCACCTTCAAATTGTTCGCGCAGACCCTGTTTTCTGCCTGTTTGCCAATATAAAAGACCCTGCATGGAAGAAATACTTCCTAAAACTGTTGAGCAATACTGCCGTCGACTATACAAGGAGCTTTATGGATAAATACCGCATTGATAGCCATAAACTCTTTTATCACCCACAGAGAGTTTCTGATTGGGCAGAAGGGAAGAATATTTACCCTCTTTATATGGAGGTTAGTCCATCGGGGGCTTGCAATCATCGCTGTGTTTATTGCGGTTTGGATTTTATGAAGTATCAGCTGAGATATCTGGATGCAAATATCTTTCTAAGGCGCTTAACAGAGCTCGGGCGTTTGGGCATAAAAAGCATTATGTACGCGGGCGAAGGGGAACCTTTGCTGCATAAGGATATCGTTAGTATTGTGCAGAAAACAAAATCTTGCGGTATCGATACGGCATTAACAACAAACGGTGTTTTGCTTAAAAAAGAAGTTGCACCTGATCTTCTGCGCTCTTGTACGTGGATCAAGGTCAGCATTAACGCAGGCGCGAAGAAAACGTATGCCAAGATCCATCGATGCCCGGAAAAAGATTTCGATACTGTGATCCAGAATATGAGTTATGCAATAGCTTTACGCAAAGATAAAAGATTTTCCTGCACGCTAGGCATGCAAATGGTTTTGCTGCCAGATAACGCCCAAGAAGTCTTATTGCTTGCCAAGAAAGCAAAAAAGATTGGCATGGATTATCTTGTTATTAAGCCTTATTCACAACATCCACAAAGCATTACTAAGCGTTATCAGGCGATCAAGTATCAACCTTATGAAAAGCTAAAAAAAGACCTGGAAAGATTACATTCATCTTCTTTTTCTGTTATCTTTCGCTTGAATACAATGCAAAAATGGGATGAAGCCAGGCCTCCCTACGAGCGATGCCTCGGCCTGCCGTTTTGGTCCTACATTGATGCTGGGGGTGATGTGTGGGGGTGCAGTGTCTTTCTGGGGAATCCGAAGTTTTATTACGGTAACCTTTACCAGAAAACATTTCAGCAGATCTGGGAGGGGAGCCGACGAAAAAGATCTCTCCTATGGGCTCAGAAAAATCTTCGTCCCTGCCGTTGCCGTATCAATTGCCGCATGGATGAGGTAAACCGATATTTGTGGGAATTGAAGAATCCTTCGGCCCACGTCAACTTTATTTAATACCTTTATGGCGCGACTTCTTTTCTTGCAAGACCTGGAATTTGAGTTTTTAGGGCCCGCGTGTATTTCGTCCTATCTGAAAAAGAATGGACATGAAGTTCGTTTATCCATAGGCGCAACGCTGACGGATTTCCAAGCATCCATAAAAGATTTCCAGCCTGATTTTATCGCGTTTTCCGTCATGAGCGGAAGTCATCTCTGGGCTCTGGAAACGGCGCGGGCGATCAAGGCTGAATTTGCCACCAAGAGTATTTTTGGGGGGCCTCATCCGACACATTTTCCTGAGCTCATTGAAAAAGAGGGTGTCGATATTATCATCCGCGGCGAAGGTGAAGACGCGATCTTGGAGCTATTGAATTGCTTTGACAAGAAAACAGATTATCGCGCGATCAGAAATCTCTGGATTAAGGAGAATGGGCAGATCTATCGTAACGATGTTCGAGCTCTTTTGGAAGATCTTGACCGGTATCCACCTCCGGATAGAGAGCTATATCGTATGTTAGGGGCAAAGATCGATTTTAGCGTGCGCCATGTGATCACATCTCGAGGTTGCCCTTATCAATGCACATTCTGTTTTAATGAGGCAATGCGAGAAATTTATCGCGACAAAGGAAGGTACGTACGATTTCGAAGCGTCGCAAGCATTGTTGAAGAGTGTCAGGAACTGCGTGATAAATATAATACAAAGATCATTTTCTTTTCCGATGATGTTTTTGGTCTTAACATGTCTTGGCAGAAAGAATTTTTGCGGGAATACAAGGAGAGGGTTGGACTGCCATTTTTTTGCTTGGTGCGCGCGGATGTTTTAGCTAAGAATGCAGAATATGCCGCGCTTCTCGCGCAGAGCGGATGCAAGATGGTCTCCTTCGGTATTGAATCCGGCGATGAATCTTTAAGGAATGAAGTCTTAAGAAAGAACGTGAGCAATAGTGATATCCGTTTAGCTGCTGAGTCCTTGCATAAAGAGGGTATTCCGTTTCGGACGTTCAATATCTTAGGCCTGCCGGGAGAGACCCTTTCTCAGGCGTTGGCAACGGTACAGCTTAACATTGATATTAAAACAGATTTTCCGTGGTGCGCGGTGTTCATGCCGTTTCCTGGAACAAAACTTACACAGCAGGCGATCGAGGCTGGACTTTTGCCGGCAGATTACAACATTGATTGTCTTGCGAGTTCTTTTTTTGCCGCATCCAACCTCACGCGGCATCCGCATATCCGCGAACTGGAAAATTTGCAGAAATTTTTTCAGACGGCTGTTTTACTGCCTTGGACTTTTCCGTTTATTAAGAAATTGATCCATATGAAGCCTAATATTTTGTTTAAACTGTGGTTCGGTTTTATGTATTTTTTTGTCTATGTGCGGGCTGAACGCAAGAATTTCTTAAAGATGATCTGGTTTAGCCTTAAAAATTTCAAACGGTTATTAGGATAAGCATGTCCAAAACGATTTCTATCATCATTGCGGCCTATAACGAAGAAAAGAATATCGCAGGCACAGTCCAGGTCGCTTTATCTGCGATCCAGGGCAATCAGTTCGGCGATTATGAAATTATCATTTTTGATGATAAGAGCACGGATGCAACACCTCAGATCATCGATCAGCTATCCCGAGAGAATCCGAAGATCATTGCTGTTCATAATGAAAAAAATCAAGGTTTTGGGTATGCGTTTAGCTGTGGCGTTCCCATGGCGCGCATGGATTATGTGTGCATCTTGCCCGGAGATAACGAGCACGAAGAAAAGAGTATCACGGAAATATTCCGCTACGTCGGAAAAGCAGATATCGTTGTTCCTTTTACGACCAATGCCAATGTGCGTCCACTTTCACGACAGATCATTTCCAGGCTATATATTTCCATTTTGAACATGGTCTTTCGTTGCGGCTTACGGTATTATACGGGGCCCGCTGTCCATCGACGAGAGCTTTTAAAAGATATTGATCTGACATGTAAAGATTTCGCGTTTATGTCAACTCTGCTTGTAAGATTGGTCCGTTTGGGGCACAGTTTCATCGAGGTGCCGATCTGTATCAAAGGTCCAGGGGAACGAAAGACAAAGGCATTTAAAATCAAGAACATCATTAAAGTGTGCGCGACCTTGATGCGTCTTTTTTGGGATGTTGAGATCAAGAATCGCAGGCAGTATGACCATTTTCCAGTTAAACGCATCGTTAATAACAGCATGAACATTATGAGTTTTTGCCGAGCACCTTTTGTTTCATTAAAAGATATTATGGTCTTGGGGCGCGATTTTCTGGTTCCTAAGAAACCCTGCAGTTTATATCGGTATATTGAATATCTTGTCGAAATAACCTTAGTGCGAAAGTATCAACCTCAAGGCGTCCTTGAGGTCGGCCCTGGCCTGGAATCTATTTTTAAATATTTAAAAGAAGATGATTATCCAAAAGGAACACTGCTGGACAATTTGCCAGCGGCTCTTGATTTTTCCAAGGAATATTTCGCAGATAACCGCAAGATAGAATTTCTGTCTTTGGATATTTTAGATGAAAAGCAGGTAGCGATTGTTGATCGCAAGTGGGACATGATCGTTTGCAACGGCCTTCTTGAGCATGTGCCAGATGATAAAATATTGCTGCGTAATATGCGTGCACTTTTAAAGGAAAATGGGATAATAATCTGTACAACGGTTTTAGGCAAGGCCTTATATAATGATTGGGACCGCGCGATGGGACATTACCGTCGCTATTCGACCCAAGAGCTTGTAGATTTATTTTCTGACTTTAAAGAAATTCAGCTGATCAAAACATCGCTTTTACAGGAATTGGTGCGCCCTTTGTTCACTGCGCGGGTTAAGCATCTTTTGAGGAATTCTTTAGAAGAGAACAATAAGCTTGTCGCGCAAGGGTTTTTATTATACGGTAAGCCTCCGTACGAAAGGATTTTCCCGGTTTTACGATATTTGATGCCTTTGTATCTTGTCTGGGATTGGGCAAAACGTTCGCTGTTCGGTGGTGTCGGTTTTGTGATCGCAAGGAATTCATAGAAACAATGAAAAATGATCTAGCTCAACGCGCGCAAGAATTGCGCCAACTTATTTTCAAGACCATTTATTGTGCGGGAGGAGGGCATATACCGTCGAGCCTCTCGATCGCTGAGATCCTCGTTGTTATTTATTTCAGATTTCTTCGTGTTGATCCGCAAGATCCTCATGCGCAAGACCGAGATAGATTTATCCTCAGCAAGGGCCACGCAGGTGTTGCGCTTTTTTCTGTGTTAGCTATGAAAGGTTTTTTTGACCGTAAACTGTTAGCCTCTGCTTGTCATTTGGGAAGTTCTCTTGGGGGGCATCCTGACATGGTTAAGGTGCCTGGCGTTGATGCTTCGACAGGGTCTTTAGGGCACGGGTTTCCTTATGGCGCGGGCATTGCTTTTGCCGGCAAGCAAGATCAAAAAGATTATAAGGTCTATTGTCTTTTAGGGGATGGGGAGTGCCAAGAGGGAAGCATTTGGGAGGCAGCTATTTTTGCGGCTCAACATAAGCTAGATAATTTGGTCGCGATTACTGATTATAATAAATTGCAGGCTATTGATTTTTTAGATAATGTCGGCAGCCTGTCACCTTTGGCGGACAAATGGAAAGCATTTGGCTGGGAGGTTGTCGAGGTGAATGGACATGATGCAGAAGATATCTCTTGCGCGCTTAAGAAAGTCCCATTTAAAAAAGGCAAGCCCAGCATGGTCATCGCGCATACTATAAAAGGCAAGGGGATTTCTTTTATGGAAAATGCGCCGATCTGGCATTATCGCATGCCGAATACCGAAGAGCTGAAGATCGCGCTAAAAGACCTGCAGCTATCTGAAGAAGACCTGAAAAGCTTATGAGAACTGCCTATATTGAGACTATTACAAAGCTCACAAAAGAAAACCCCAACATCTATTCTATGGTAGGGGATAATGGCGCTATTGTTTTTGACGATTATCGTCGAGATTTTGCGCGTAATTTTGTGAATTTTGGCATTGCGGAAGCTACGATGACAAGTGTCGCGGCCGGAATGGCTTCGTGCGGGGCCATTCCATTTATTTATACGATCATCCCATTTCTTGTCATGAGGGCTTATGAGCAGATCCGCAACGATATTTGCTTGCAGCAGATGAATGTCAAGATCGTTGGCATTGGCGCAGGCCTTAAATATTCTACGCTAGGCCCAACGCACCATGCGATCGAAGATTTGGCGTTAATGCGCGTGCTGCCCAACATTACAATTTTCTCACCGGCAGACGCCATGGAGACGCGCAAGGCAACAGAACTTGCCTCCCGGCTTCAAGGACCGGTGTACTTAAGGCTCGGAACCAACAGAGAGCATGCCGTTTATGAACAGGATTATTCTTTTGAATTTGGTAAGGCGGTTTTGCTGAACGATGGTTACGATGTTACGCTTATGGCTACAGGTGATCTGGTTTGGGATGCTTTGATGGCGGTAAAAAAATTAAGCGCGGAAGGCCTCTCTGTTCGCTTGCTTAATTTCCACACGATCAAGCCCCTTGACGATAAGCAGATCTTAAAAGCTGCGCGTGAAACAAAGAAAATTATTACCATCGAGAATCATAGTGTTATTGGAGGGCTGGGAAGCGCCGTCGCGGAAGTGATAGCGCAAAGCCACAGCGAAGCGATCTTGAGGCGGCTGGGGATCAATGATCAGTTTTGTGTTGCTTACGCGGATTATGAATCCTTAAAAGATTGTTATGGGCTTTCTGCGGATAAAATCGCGGCTGCGACGATAGAGTTTGTCAAACAAAAATAGCAACATGAAGAGATTTTAAGGGCGTCAAGCATGTCTTCCTTTTTTCACCATATCATCCGCTTTTTTTTCTTGAGAATACGTCTTATAAAATTTATCCTTCCTTTTGGTCTCTGGCTCTTCCTTTTTTATCCTATTGTTCTTGGCAGGATCACTATCGTTGGCGACACAAGCAGCTTTTATGCGACGGTCAAATTTTTTGCAGACAATCTATCTCAAGGTGTTTTTGCGCTTTGGAATCCTTTTCTGTTCTGGGGATTTCCAACGCTTGTGGAATTCCAATATTTCGGGCCATTTAATCCGATATGGCTATTGATCATCATCTTCCAAAAGGTTGGAATGAGTTTTTATTTCGCATTTTTATGGACTTATTTAGGGTATTTCTTTCTTGGCCAGATCGGGTTCTATTGCCTTGCTAAAGCTATTCTCAAAGACAACCTGGTCGCTTACATAGCATTTCTGGTTTCTCTTTTTTCTTTTGCCAGCATGGTCATTTTTAATAGTCCTAATAGCGTTTTTATCGGCGTGCCCATGGCGTGGTTCTTTTATTTTCTTGTCCGGTTCTGGCGATCCCTTGAAAAGCGTTTTTTTGTCGGCCTTATTTTTACGATGATGATCATTGTGGGATGCTATTTGCCTTTTTATTGGTTGACGGTCTTTCTTTTGGCGTGCCTTCTTTATTGTTTGTTTTATTATGAAAGATTGGCTAATAATGCACGGTCGATCGGCCTTTTTCTTAAATATCACTGGCGCTTGATCATCGTTTGTTGCTTGGCGCTGGGATTAGCCGCAGCAGCTTCTTTGAAAGGCTATAGCATTATGCGGGCGGGGGATGTCTTGGCTTTGGACCGTAAGATGGCCGGGGATGATGTTTATCAAGACGGTATCAATGTCGCGTATGAAAAGATCGCGGCTTTATGTGTGACGGCTCAAACAACTTTTCGCCAGATGTTCTTTCGTCTTGATGAACTTTCTGTATGCTTTGGTCCTCGCTATCTTTCCATTTTTGTTTATTGTGTTTTGGCTCTTGGTTCTTTGACATGCATCACGCGTAAATCTTTTATTTTGTTCTTGTTGACCATTGTGTTGTTTTTCGTTGCCTTAGGGGACCAGACCCCGTTGTGCAAATTCTTCTTTTATTATTTTCCATTCTTTAAGATGATCCATGGCGTAGGATCGTTTTATGTGATTATCGGCCCATTACTGCTCCTTTTTATGGCGACACAATTAAAATTTATTTTAAAACAAGGGATGGACATGCCACGTTATAGGGGCTTAGCCGTTGTGTTTTTTGTCCATCTTGGCATTTGGCTTCTTTTAAGAAGACAGCCGATGATCATAACAACGCATGTGGCAATACTGTTAAGCGCTTTGTTTTTTAGCCTTATTGTCCTTGGAAAACTTTCGTACAAGCCGATATGGTTCCTGTTGTTGATCGCAAGTGTTGTTGTCCAACCCATAGAGGTCTTTTGGAAGCTTCACGATGATTTAGAGCACATGGATATCAACAGGGATAGGATCGCACAAAATTGTTCCTATCCATCGACAAAGCCTTTGTTTTCCTTTACGCGTTCCGATCTTGCGGAGGATTTTGATGTTTACGATGCGCATCGATCATATATCCAGATGAAAGACGCGGCCGGATTTCCTTTGACAGCGGCAGGATACCCTCCTAAATGGTCTTATGATCTTAAGAAGCATTTTCCTTTGCAGGACGTGGGTCAATACATCAAATATAAATTTTATCTTTATGATTATGTTCATTATGTAAGTGATGATTCATTTTATTTTCAGCGGACCAACAACTTTCCTGGCTTGACCAACCTCGCCTTTGTTTCTACAGAAAATAATGATGACCAAGAGAGTCTACGTGAGCTATCTTTGGGTGCGGATGTATCTTCCGCCAGTAAGGCCGCGATTGCCATCAGGGGGCCTTCAGAGCAATTCGACGTTCTCTCGTTTAGCGTTAATACAATCAAGATACGGACACGTTTTCATCAACATAAGTTTTTGGTCTATACGGATAGCTTTCAGCCTGGCTGGAGAGCAAGTGTGAACGGTAAGACAGCTGTCCTTTATAGGGCTAATTTAGCTTTTAAGGGGATTCTTCTTCCTGCCGGTGAAAATGTGATTATTTTAGAGTATAGGCCTTTTGGAGGGCAGGCTTTCTATTTCCTTATTCTCAGCGTGCATGTTGGGTTTTTATGTTATCTTTTGTTCCTTTTCTTTTCTTGTGGCAGCAGGGAGAGGGCACAATGACGCGCCTTTGTCATCGATGGATTATTGTGTATCTGTTTTTTCTTGCAGTTTTTTTCGTTTTTTTTAGAAAAGAACCAATAGCGTCCAAGCTTTCCTCACTTGCTTATAAAAAACGCTTAGAAACAGAAATCATCTACAAGATTCGCGAAAACCAGGATCTTACTGCCTATGAACTAAGATGGTGCATTCAGTATTATCAGGAACTTATGGACACCTTAGGCCCGTTTGATCACGCGTACGGTAATCAAGGGTTTTGCTATTATTATTTAGGGGATCTTGGCCGAGCGATCGCGATGTACGATAAGGCGATCAAGATCAACCCTAATCAGTACGCATATTATTGGGACCAAGGCATGATCTATTCTCAAAGGAGAGAATTCGAGAAGGCGGTCTTTTTCTTGCAGAAAGCCATGGAGACCTTGCCGGTTACAATAAATATGTACGCAAGCCTCGCTCAAAACGATGGATTTCGTGATGCCGTGGGTCCATCCACTGTCCTTGAGCATTCCGCGTCTTTCTTAACGCGCGTTTTGGAAGACCAGTATCTTGCGTATGAAGAGCTTGCGGATATCTTTTTTTCTTTAAAAAAAGAAAAGGCATCTAAAGAGATGCGCAGTGTCGCCCAGAGGATCTTGACTAAAAAAGAAGACAATAAGCTTTCTTTAGCTGAACTTTATGATCAAGGGCTTCTTTCTAGGCGACAAGATCACAGAAAGCCGCTACATTTTCACGCGCTATGTTTTCAAAAGTTTTTTGTTAATTTAAAGGCTTCATCAAAAAGAAAATGATGGCATGATCGTTTTTGATCTGATATGTCAAAGGTAAAATAGTGTTTAAAGTAGACTTTACATAAAAGGAGGGTGCTATGAAAACAAAACCTGTTGAGACGATCACGGTTCTGCTGCAAGGCTGCGGGATTATCCTCTTGCTTGCTACGGCTTTTGATGTTTTGCCAGCATCGGACAATCAAGTCATTTTTATTGCGCTAGCTTTCTTTATTGTTTCCAGCATGGTTAAAAGAATTGCTTCTGGTGGAAGCTGCTGCTGTAAGTAAAGACGATGACTTTTCTCGAATTACGAAAGTTTGTTAAAAGTGTTCCTTTTGGCATGCTTGCAACATCCGACGGAAAGCGTGTTGGTGTTCGCCCTGTCCGCGCGCTTTACTGGGCCGATAAGGAACTTTGGTGCGGGATCGAGAAGGGTCAGGAGAAGATCGGTCAGCTAAGGAAGGTGCCTTATGCGGAATATTGTTTTGCGACTCCTGACGGGGAGCATGTGCGTATCGCGGGGCCGTGCATTCTAAGCACATCACTTAAGGATAAAACAAGGCTATGGGACAATGTCCTGTCCTTGCATAAATTTTATGACACGCCTCAAGACCCTGCATTGGTTGTGCTGCGCATGCGTCCTAAAAGAATACGCGTGTTCCATTATACGACTTATACTTATAGATCGATCAAGGCTTAGAAGCTGCCGTAGGGATAGCCTATAATATCAAGGAGCCTGCCAAAAAATATTTACTTTGGCAGGCTTTTGGCTATAATTGTCATTTGAAAATTGATGGTTTTCAGATGATTTCTTTTAAGGAGGCTACTATGTTTTCATTACAGTTCCGCTTATGGTTAATGATGACGATCTTATTCGGCATTATCTATGCGGCTGTTGTTGTGATAGGTCAGTTCATAGGCCTCAGCAATTTTTATTTTTATCTTGGCATATCGATCGCCCTGATGTTCTTTCAGTATTTGATCGGACCGAAGATCGTGGAATGGTCCATGGGCGTAAAGTATATTACGCGCGAGCAAGATCCCAAGCTTTACCAGATGGTTGAGGATCAAGCTTCTCGAGCAGGTATTCCTATGCCTAAGGTTGGGATCTCTCAGATGGCTATTCCTAACGCCTTTGCTTTTGGACGTGGGATCTCCGATGGCAGGGTATGCGTAACTAAAGGGATCATGAGCCTCCTTAATGATCAGGAGCTCAGGGCCGTTGTTGGGCATGAGATCTCTCATTTACGCAATCGGGATGTTTTAACGATCACCCTTCTCTCTATTATTCCGATGATCCTTTATCGGATCGCCTGGCAATTCCTTTTTTTCGGCAATCGCCGAAGTTCTCGCGATGGCGCCAACACAGCCTTGATCGGATTAGCAGCGTTCCTTTTTTATTTTCTGACCAACTTACTTGTTCTATACGCCTCAAGGATCCGCGAGTATTTTGCTGACAAAGGGTCTGTGGAACTCGGGAACCGCCCGGAGAGTTTGGCTTCTGCACTCTATAAACTTGTTTATGGATCTGCGCGTATGCCGCGTGAAGCTGTGCAGGAAGCTGAAGGGATGAAGGCATTTTTTGTTAACGACCCTTCAAATGCGCGAAACGAGATCAAAGAATTAAGCCAGATAGATTATGATCGCAATGGATCAATTGATGCTGGGGAGTTAGCACTTTTGCGTAACGCGCATCCCCGCCTTAGTTCTTCCGAGAAAATGATGGAACTTTTAAGTACGCATCCGAATATGCTGAAACGGATTAAACATTTGTCGTCTTTGAACTAAAAAAAAGAGAGAATAAGGGTTTAAGGCGCATCCTTTTTAGGAAGGATGCGCCCATTTTCTAACAATAATAAAAAGTTTCTTGACATACCATACATCTGTGTGGTAACTTATTTTTATGATCAAAGAACTTACAGAAAAACAAAAGAACGTTCTTCAATTCATTTTTAATAAGATTAAAAATGATAAGCTTCCTCCAACGATTCGCGAGATCGCGGAGGAGTTTGGCTTTTCATCCACCGGAACTGTCCGTGATTATCTCAGAGCGCTTGTGGATAAAGGCTACATCAAGATCAATGAGGGCAAGGCGCGCGCTATTGAGCTTGTTAAGGATGCTTTTCGGATCCCTGTCTTAGGAGCTGTTGCTGCTGGAAGTCCGACATTGGCTGTGGAAGATATTGAAGGATATGTTGACCTCAACGATCTTTTCTTTTCTGATGCGGATATTTTTGCCTTGCGCGTCAAAGGTGACAGTATGATCGAAACCGGGATCATGCCAGATGACCTGGTCCTCGTCCGCCGTCAGCAAGCTGCCGAGATCGGTGACGTGGTCGTGGCCTTGATCGGTGATGAAGCCACGGTCAAGCACCTTGTCAGAGAAGGGAAGAATTTTTATCTTCATCCTGCCAATAGCGCTTATCAGCCCATTCCCGTCAATGAAGATGTCAGCCTAATCGGCAAGGTTATAACGAGCATCCGTAGATATTCCTGATCTTTTTGTTTAGGAACCGACCTTCATTTAGTATCCCTTTAATTGACACCCCTATCCTTTTTCTATATAATAAGCTACTTAATATTAATATAAATAGGAGTTAATCGTGGAAATCGAAGAAATTAAGAAGATCCGAGAGGAAAAAGCACGTCTTTTGACATCTAAAGGTCTCAATCCTTATGGGGGGAAGTTTGTTACAACAGCGACCATCGCCCAGTCCCTGGAAGCTTTTGAAGAAGAGAAGGATGTTGTTTTAGCTGGCCGTATTATGGCAAATCGCGCTCATGGCAAGGTGATCTTTTTAGACTTGGTGGATCAAAATGCCAAGATCCAGCTTTTTGTCAAATTGGACAATGTTGGCGAGGACCTTTTTCATCTAGTCCAGCATCAAGTGGATATTGGCGATATCGCCGGAGTTAAAGGCAAGCTGTTTAGGACAAAAACAGGGCAAGAAAGCGTCCGCGTGCTTGAGTTTACCATTCTTTCAAAATCTTTGATGTGTCTTCCTGAGAAATGGCATGGGCTCAAGGATGTTGAGATCCGTTATCGTCAGCGCTATGTTGACCTTTTGGCGAACAAAGATGTTCGTGATGTGTTCGTTAAGCGTAGCAAGATCGTTAGCTTTATCCGCTCTTTTCTGGACGCGCGCGGCTTTCTGGAGGTTGAAACTCCCATGCTACAGCCTATGGCTGGCGGAGCGCGAGGACGGCCATTTAAAAGCCTTCACAATGCTTATGATATGGAAGTTTTTCTGCGCATCGCTCCTGAGCTGTATCTCAAGCGTCTTTTGGTCGGCGGACTGGAGAGGGTATATGAACTTAATCGCAATTTTCGCAATGAAGGCATATCGACACGTCACAACCCAGAATTTACCATGTTGGAAGTCTATCAGGCTTACGCGGATTTTAGCGACATGATGAAATTAACCGAGGACATGGTCAGTTCCGCGGTCCAAACGATGACCGGAGGATACAAGATCATTTATCAAGGCAAGGAGATCGATTTTACGCCCCCCTGGACAAGAAGGTCGTTCGCGGAGCTTGTTAAAGATAAATTTGATATTGATCCTGGCGACGATGCTAAAACAATGTTGGCTAAGGTAAAGGCGAAAAAAAAGGTTGCCGCCGATGAAACACTGACGCGCTCTGGCATCATGAAGCTTGTTGAAGATTTTTTGGATGAAGATGCGACAAACAATCCTTTATTCCTTGTCGATTATTTTACTTTTCTTTCACCTTTGGCCAAGGCCAAGCCGGATAATCCGCTTTTAGCGCAACGATTCGAATGTTTTATCGCCGGCATGGAAGTTGGTAACGCGTATTCAGAGCTTAATGATCCTGTCGAGCAGCGTGCGCGTTTAACAGAAGACCTTAAGGATGACACGGAAACAGGATTGCGAACTATTGACGAAGATTTTGTTCACGCGTTGGAATATGGCATGCCTCCAGCGGGCGGATTAGGCATCGGGATCGACCGCCTTGTCATGATCTTGACAGATGCCCCTTCGATACGTGATGTTATTTTATTTCCTTTGCTCAAGCCGCATACAAAAAAAGAAGAAGAATTGACATGACCTACGAGGGATGGATCGGGATCCGGTATCTTTTTGCCAAAAAAGAACCTTTTTTAGCCGTGATCAATTTTATCGCTGTCGCGGGTGTTGCGATCGGTGTTGCGGCGCTTATTATCGTCATTGCGGTCATGACAGGATTTGATAGTGATCTGCGGGATAAGATCATAGGCACCAACGCGCATATCGTTGTTGAAAAAGAAGTAGGTGTTGGGAATATCGCCCAAGCACAAAAAGAGCTTCATGGTATTCCAGGTGTGCAGGCAACAACGCCGTATGTGCAGGGTCCTCTTTTTCTGGAGCATGCCGGTCAATCAATGAGCGTTATGGGGCGGGGCATTGATCCGTCCACAGAAGCGACGGTCACAAAAGCTAAGGAATATCTACGGGAAGGTCGGCTGGAGGCATTGAATGAGCGCGGCGTTATCATTGGCCGAGAACTGGCGATCTATCTCGGGAAAGAGGTGGGGGATCAGATCACCTTGATCGCTCCGGCTTCAGGACTGGCTGGTGGTGGATGGCGACATGAACTTACCATTGTCGGTGTTTTTAGTTCAGGCATGTACGATTATGATATGAACCTTGTTTTGATCAGCCTTGCCAAGGCCCAAGAGATCTATCGGATGCCTGCTGGAACTGTATCCGGTATCGCTGTTAAGCTTGATGACGTGTATCAAGCGCCGCATGTAAAGAAAATGATCTATAAAACGCTGGGATATAGTTTTTTGGTCAAGACATGGATCGATATGAATAAGAATTTTTTTGCGGCATTAAAGCTTGAGAAATTCGCGATGTTCGTTATCCTGACCTTGATCGTTCTTGTGGCGTCATTCAATATCGTCAGCACGCTGATCGTCACGGTCACAACAAAGATCAAGGATATCGGCACATTGAAGGCCGTTGGCGTTCCGCGTAAGGCGATCGAGCGTATTTTTGTTTTTAAAGGGCTATCCATTGGCTTTATGGGAACGTTTTGGGGTTGCGTAGGCGGTATCAGTTTAAGTTTAGCGCTGAAAGAATATCAATTCATTAAATTGCCTCCGGATATTTATTATCTGGATAAGCTTCCGGTTGTTTTAGAGTTAAATGATCTTTTGATGATCGCGGGAGCGGCCATGATGATCACGTATCTTGCAACGATCTACCCGGCGAAGATGGCAGGACGACTTGAGCCTGTGGAAGCGCTTCGGTACGAATGATGTTGAGAGCTGAGAAGATCCATAAGATTTATATTGAAACTGGCGCTCCTTTGACAGTTTTAAAAGGTGTTGATTTTTCCATTCAGCCGGGAGAGTTCGTGAGCCTGACCGGGCCATCT
>CAZAOD010000029.1:0-12531 GCA_964486675.1 uncultured Planctomycetales bacterium
GAGATCCGAGCCAGGCGCGATCATTTACGGTATCCCTTTTTTTACTGAGAATGACAGCTATCTTTTTAAAGAAGGCACGCATTTTCGGCTTTACGAAAAGCTTGGCGCGCACCTTATCGAGCACCAAGGGCAAAAAGGTGTGCATTTTTCGGTCTGGGCCCCTAACGCGCAAAGCGTTTCTGTTCAGGGTGACTTTAATCAATGGAGCAAAACAGCGCATCCTTTGGGTGTGCGCTGGGATTCTTCTGGCATTTGGGAGGGTTTTGTCCCCGGATTGGATAAAGGCTGTACTTATAAATATCATATTGTTTCTAAGCATAATAATTATCGTATTGACAAAGCGGATCCTTTCGCTTTTTACACGGAAGTTCCACCCAAGACCGCGTCCGTTGTTTGGGATCTGCAATATGCATGGCACGATCAATCGTGGATGAAAAAGCGTCAGCAGGCCAACAACTTAAAAGCGCCTATCGCGGTTTACGAGATGCACTTTGGATCCTGGCGGCGCGTTGTGGAAGAGAATAGCCGCTCTTTAAGTTATCGTGAGGCAGCCCAGCTGCTCGTTGAGCATATTCAAAAAATGGGATTTACTCATGTCGAATTCCTGCCGCTCATGGAGCACCCCTTTTATGGTTCTTGGGGATATCAATCTTTAAGTTATTTCGCGCCGACCTCGCGCTATGGCGCGCCAGAGGATTTTATGTTCCTGGTGGATTGTCTGCATCAGCATGATATCGGCGTCATTTTAGATTGGGTTCCGTCCCATTTTCCTTCGGATGCTCATGGGCTTGTATATTTTGACGGTACACATCTTTTTGAACATGCGGATCCTAAAAAAGGTTTTCATCCCGACTGGAAGAGCTATATCTTTGACCATGGGCGTAAAGAGGTCAGCGAATTTTTGATCTCAAGCGCCTTGTTTTGGCTGGACAAATATCATGTGGACGGGTTGCGTGTGGATGCGGTTGCTTCGATGCTGTACTTGGATTACTCCCGCTATGGGGGAGAATGGGTGCCTAATCGTTACGGCGGACGGGAAAATCTAGAAGCCATTGATTTTATTAAAGCGTTAAATAAGACGGTATACGCGTCTTATCCCGATGTGCAAATGATCGCGGAAGAGTCGACCGCGTGGCCAGCGGTCTCAAGGCCTTTGTATGCCGGCGGCTTAGGTTTTGGGATGAAATGGAATATGGGGTGGATGCATGATGTGTTGTTATACTTCTCTAAAGATCCTATTTATCGCAAATATCATCACAATGATCTGACTTTTAGCTTTCTGTATACATTTACTGAGAATTTTGTGCTGTCGTTTTCCCATGATGAGGTTGTTCATGGAAAAGGATCCCTTTTAAGCAAGATGCCCGGCGATGATTGGCAGAAATTCGCGAACCTAAGGCTTCTTTATGGCTATATGTACGCGCATCCTGGAAAAAAACTTCTTTTTATGGGGGCTGAGATCGCACAGCGCAGTGAGTGGAACCACGACCAGAGCCTGGATTGGCATCTGCTGCAATACGCTCCACATCAGGGGGTCCAGAAATGGCTTCAAGACCTTAACGCGCTTTATCGCAGCGAACCAGCTCTTTATTTGCATGATTTTGAAACAAGCGGTTTTCGCTGGATCGACGGAGGGGACTGGCAGCAAAGTATTATAAGCTTTGTGCGGCAAGGAGAGAATGCGGACGAGAAGATCGTTGTTGTTTGTAATTTTACGCCTCAGACGCGCTTTGGGTATCGTGTTGGCGTTCCTGACGCTGGGCTTTGGAAAGAAGCCTTGAATAGCGATGCCAAAGAATATGGCGGCAGCGGCCAGGGTAATATGGGAGGCAAAAAAACAGATCCGGTCAAGGCGCATGGTTTTCCGCAGTCTTTATCGTTAACCATTCCTCCCTTAGGCTTACTTTTTTTGAGAAAGGTTGCTGATAAAGCATCAGATGAAAAGTGTGAAGATGTAAAACCGCTTGACGAAGGAAAGAATTCGCAAGAAAATAAAACGACTTCAGAAAAAGCGAGAGAATAGCGTGCAAAAGGAGGTTGTTATGAAACCAAAGATCATTGAAGCCGCAGGCAAGGTTTGGCGTGTTTTAGGAGAAAAGAAAGAGATCGAGATCGGACAGCTTCCGTGGTATGTGCGAGAAGAAGAATACGTGGTCTGGCAGGCTTTGGGCTGGCTTGCCCGCGAGGACAAAATTAATTATCTTAAGCGTAATGGCGATGATTATATCGCGCTTGTTGATCGCGAGTTGCAAATGTATAGAGGTCTTTACGGCGAAAAGGCGTATGGCTCTCAAGCTAAACAAGAAGAAAGGTTCTCCTGGAAGAAGCTGCTTGAAATCAGGATCTTTTAAGGTCATCAACAAAGCTCATCAAAGGAGCTTTTGTGCATAAATTTATTTGTATCCATGGTCATTTTTATCAACCTCCTCGAGAAAATCCTTGGCTGGAAGAAGTCGAGCGACAGGACTCTGCGCATCCTTTTCATGACTGGAACGAACGCGTTACGTCCGAATGCTATTCCCGCAATGCGTCTTCCCGCATCTTGAACGCGCAAAAAAAGATCGTTAATATTGTTAATAATTATGCGCGCATCAGTTTTAATTTTGGACCTACCTTGTTATCTTGGATGGAAAAAAAAGACCCGGAACTTTACGCAGATATTTTAAAAGCAGATAAAGAAAGTCAGGAGCGTTTTTCCGGGCATGGCAGCGCATTAGCCCAGGTCTATAATCATATTATTTTACCTTTAGCCACAAGCGAGGATAAGAGGACCCAGATCTTTTGGGGGATAAAAGATTTTGAGTATCGCTTTCAGCGCAAACCAGAAGGAATGTGGCTTGCCGAAACAGCTGTTGACCTAGAGAGCCTGGATATCATGGCGGAATATGGCATCAAATTTACTATCCTTGCTCCGCATCAAGCTAAAGCTGTGCGTAGTCTTACAGGCGGGTCATGGATCGATGTCAGCGGCCAGCGCGTAGATCCCAAGAAGCCGTATCTGTGCCGCCTTCCTTCAGGGCGCAGTATTGCTTTGTTCTTTTATGATGGGCCTATCGCCCGCGCTACCGCCTTTGAGGGCTTGTTACGCAGCGGAGATGATTTTGTCCAGCGATTAACCAATGCTTTTGATCATAATAGTGCCCAGGAAAATCAATTGGTTCATATCGCGACGGATGGAGAGACATATGGACATCACCATCAGTTCGCGGATATGGCTCTTGCCTATGCGGTTCATAAGATTGAAAAAGAAGGTCTGGCGACCTTAACAGTTTATGGAGAGTATTTAGAGCGTTTTCCTGCCCAAGAAGAAGTTGAGATCTTTAAGAACAGCTCTTGGAGTTGTTGTCATGGGGTCGAACGGTGGCGCGCTGATTGCGGCTGCTCGATTGGAACGAATCCAAAGTGGAACCAAAAGTGGCGGGCTCCTTTACGACAAGCGATGGACTGGCTGCAAAGTGAAGCCGTCAAGGTATATGCCCGTCATATGGGCGGCTATACGACTGATATCTGGAGCGCTCGCAATGATTATATTGAGGTTATGCTGGATCGTCGAACTAAGGTGGTCGATCAGTTTATTCAAGCGCATGTGAAGCGTCCTGTCTCTGATGAAGAAAAGGTAAAGATCTTAAAGTTGTTAGAGATGCAGCGTAATATGCAGCTCATGTATACCAGCTGCGGATGGTTCTTTGATGAGGTTTCGCGCATTGAGCCGGTCCAGATCCTAAAATATGCCGCGCGTGTTATTCAGCTGATCCAAGAAGTGGATGGATTAGAAACAGAACCAGGATTCCTTTCGTTGTTAGAAAAAGCTCTCAGCAATGATGATGAATATCATGACGCGCGTGAGATCTATATCGCCTTGGTGCGTCCATCGATCGTAAGCTTGTTGCGCGTTGGCGCGCATTACGCGGTCGCCTCCTTGTTTGAAGATTATGCCAAGGAAACACCTGTGTACTGTTATCAGGTCATCCGCGAGGATTATAAAAAGCGGGAAGTTAATCGCTTAAAACTTTGTATCGGCCGCGGTATTGTACAATCTAATGTTACTTTAGAGAAAATATCTGTTTTCTTTGTCGGCTTTCATATGGGCAGCCACAACGTCATTCGCGGTGTGCAGCGCTTAGAGCAAGGAGATTATGCGCAAGCCGAGAAAGATATCATGGAAGCCTTTGATGCGAAAAAGATTCCCGACACAACGCGCCTGATCGAAAAATATTTTGGCCATGAAAATTACAGCATTCAGCATCTTTTCCGCAACGAGCAGCAAAAGATCTTGGATGAGGTCCTGAAGACGACTATGGAGCAGATCGAAGGGACGTTCATGGATATCTACGACCAGCATTATCCTTTGATGCAGATCCAGAAAGAATTGCCGGTTAAGCTTCCAAAAGTTCTGTCCACTGTTGTCGATTTTGTCTTGACCCATGAAATGTGCAAGGAGATCCAGAAAGAACCCTTAGACTTAAAGCGTATTCAAGTGCTTGCCTGGGAGCTGCGACGGTGGTCCTTTTCTCGTGATAGAGAAGAAGTGTCTTTGATGACTACCGCCCGCCTGAACAAATTAATGACACAGCTTGCGAAAGACCCTGAAGATGTTATATTGATAGAGAACATTGTCGCATTGTTAAATATTTTTAATACATTGAAATTTGATGTTACGCTGTGGAAAGCTCAGAACATTCTTTTTTATTTACGGCGTAAATATTATATCGAGAAAAAGAGCAAAGCCCGGCAGGGAGACCTGCGCAGTGATCGATGGGTCTCTGCCATAGATCTTTTGGCAGAATTTTTAGGAGTAGCCATTATTTAATTTTATGAACAATAGAGCAAGCGGAATTTTGTTGCACATCAGCTCCTTGCCTTCGCCGTTTGGTATTGGCGACCTTGGCCGGGAAGCCTATCGATTTGTTGATTTCTTAAAACAAGCCGGCCAGACCTATTGGCAGATCCTGCCGTTGAACCCTACGGATACCGCCCTGGGCAATTCTCCTTACAGCAGCTGCTCAGCTTTAGCGAGCAATACTTTGTTCATCAGTCCTGAACAGCTTGTGGAAGAAGGCTTTGTGGATGCGAGCGGGATCGTCTGTGACGGAGCCGCGAACGATCAAAAGGTTGACTATTCTCTGGTCACTGCCTTAAAAGCAAAGGTCCTGGAGAGAGCTTTTGTTTTTTCGCGGAAAAAGATCCTTGCTGATAAAGATTTTAAAAAATTTTGCACGCATCAAGGGTCCTGGCTTGAAAATTACTGCTTATTCCTTGCCTTAAAAAGCCATTTTAACGGATCGACATGGACATCATGGCCTGCCGATATTCGAAATCGTCATGCCTCGGCGGTCGATCAGTACAGCGCTTTATTAGGAGAGAAGATCTTAAAAGAAAAATTTTTTCAATATCTTTTTTATCGTCAATGGTCTGCGTTAAGAAAATATGCTAATGCGCAAGGTGTCAAGATCATCGGGGATCTGCCTATTTATGTTCAGCACGATAGCGTTGATGTTTGGGCTAACCCAGAAAATTTTCAGCTTCAAGAAGACGGAAGCTTGAAATTTTTAGCTGGCGTTCCTCCTGATTATTTTAGCCAGACAGGGCAGCTGTGGGGTAATCCAGTTTATGATTGGGATGTTTTACAGGAGACGGATTACGCCTGGTGGAAAGAGCGGCTTAAACATAATTTTGCTCTTTTCGATATTGTGCGTATTGACCATTTCCGGGGATTTGTTGATTTCTGGCAGGTTCCCAGCACAGAGACAACTGCTGTGAACGGCATGTGGGGGCAGGCGCCGGCAGAAGATTTCTTTAATGCCATGCTAAAGACATTCAAGAAGTTTCCTATCATTGCTGAAGACCTGGGTTTTTTATCGGATGATGTTAAGCAATTCATCAAAGAGTCAGGCTTTCCAGGAATGAAGATCCTTCTTTTTGCGTTCGACAGTGACGATGACAATCCCTATTTGCCGCATAACCATATCAAGAATTGTGTTGTGTATACAGGCACCCATGACAACAATACCGCCAAAGGATGGTTCGCCCAGGAAGCCACTGATAAGATCAAGCAGAAAATGACGGAAGTTTTAGGCGCAGAGCCAACGCGTGATAACGTTTCTTGGCAGCTCGTGACCCTTGCTATGCGCTCGGTCGCTAATACGGTCATTGTCCCCATGCAGGATCTTTTGGACTTGGATGAAACGTGCCGCATGAACATCCCAGGCACGGCTCAAGGAAACTGGCAGTGGCGTATGACCGCATCACAAAACAGCCCGTCCCTTGCCCAGAAATTCTTAAAATTAACACAAAAAACAAATCGATGACAACGCTTCTTGACGCTTTATTGAAGAAAAAGCTTATCACGGCTGAGAATATCGAGGACGCGAAGGCTCGGCAGATCGGCGCTAAAAAGCCATTGCATGAGCTGTTGGTCGAAATGGAGTTCATCAGCGAAGAAGCCTTGATGCAAACAGCGTCTGAGGTCTTCAAGCTCCCCATTGCAAGCCTTGCCCAAGAAAAGGTTGACGAGACGGTCCTTAAGGAGATCCCAAACGAGAAAGCAAAGCAGTACGGTGTTTTTCCTTTACGCTTTGAAGACAACAGCCTTGTTGTTGCCATGAGCAATCCGCAGGATATCGTCGCGCTTGATCATTTGAGCATGCTCGTAAATCGCAAGATCAAACCGGTTTTAGCGCGCAAGAGTGAGATCGCGAGCTTTGTCGAACGATATTATCTTCTCGATGACTCCGTGTATGATCTGGTCAAAAGCATAACGGATGAGAGCAAGGTGGAGGTGGTCAAAGACGGCGATGATCCCCTTAAGAAAACACATGATGTTTCTGTTTTGATGGACGGTGATCATTCCCCGGCAGTGAAGCTTGTTAATCTTATCTTAGCCGATGCTATTCGATCGCGCGCCAGCGATATTCATATTGAACCTTTTGAACGCTTTGTGGAGGTCCGTTATCGTATTGATGGGAATTTGCGTAATATCATGAAAGTTCCAGCAGATCTTTGTCCTTACTTGATCGTGCGATTGAAGATCTTGACAGAACTTGATATCTCTGAAACGCGCAAAACCCAGGATGGCCGCTGCAGCGTTTTGATCAACGGACGCAAGGTGGACCTGCGCATTTCGGTGATTCCGACATTTTTTGGGGAAAAGATGGTCTTGCGCTTGCTGGACAAAAAGGAAGCTCAGATAGACCTCGATAGTCTTGGATTTTATGAGGACGACTTAAAGATCATCCGCCAAACGATCCGCAAGCCCCAGGGAATGGTCTTGGTTACCGGCCCTACGGGGTCAGGGAAAACATCGACATTGTATGCGGCATTGAGCCATATTAAGAACGAGACCAAAAACATCGTCACGATAGAAGACCCTGTGGAATATTTGATCGATGGAATAAGCCAGATCCAGGTGAACGCGGTCAAGAATGTTACTTTTGCCAATGGTTTGCGCAGCATTTTAAGGCAAGATCCAAACATCATTCTTGTAGGAGAGATCCGAGACCTGGAAACTGCTGAGATCGCGTTTCGGGCGTCTCTTACGGGACATCTTGTGCTTTCCACGGTTCACACGAACAACGCTTTGGCGACTATTGTGCGCTTGTTAGATATTGGCTTGGAGCCTTATTTGATAGGGTCTTCGTTGATCTTGATTGTTGCTCAGCGCCTTGTTCGCACAATATGCCCTTATTGCAAGGATGAAGTTACGAGTTCTGAACAGCGGCAACAGCTTCAGGAAAAGTTCGGTCTTTTTATCCAAAAGAACAAGATCGAAAAACTTTTTTATGGTAAAGGATGCGAGCGCTGTTGCTATACGGGATTTTTGGGGCGCACAGCGATTGGTGAGATCTTAAAGATCGACGAACGATTAAGCGATCTGATTTCTAGGAACGCGCCTCAAGCGGAGATGCTAAAAGTGGCCCAAGAGGCTGGCTTGCGCACGCTTGCTGATTCAGGGATCCGCAAGATCTTGGATGGTGTGACGACGATCGAAGAGGTTGAGGGTGTTTGTGATATGCCCGATGAGGACGCTGTGACAGCCCCTTTGCAAGATGCTCCTCAACAGCAAGAGGTCAATGAAGTGACAGGGGGTTTACGAAGGGCTTTGAACAAACGTTTCACGATCCTTATCGTTGACGACGAAGAGGATATCCGGCGAGTTTTGCGCATGAGACTGGTCAAAGAAGGCTATGATGTCATTGAGGCCTGCAACGGCGAGCAAGGTATTAAGGCCGCTTATCAAAATAAGCCAAGCCTGATCCTGATGGACATCATGATGCCGGTTTTAGACGGCGTGTCCGCCACTTTAAAGATCAAAACACACCTGGAGACCGCGTCCATTCCTGTGGTTATGCTGACAGCGAAAACAGACAGCGCAAGCGAGATCGAAAGCCTGGATGCCGGTGCTGATGATTATGTCTGTAAACCTTTTGATCCGGAGAAGCTTTTGGCAAGGATCCGGATGCTGCTAAAACGACGTTCATAGCCCGGAGCTTAAAAATATGTTACCTGCCCAACGGTCTAAGATCAAAACCATTATTTCTTCACGACTGCTTTTAGGGTATGTCGCTATCTTTATTCTTGTTCTTGTCGGTGGGATGGCCGGCACACATTTTCTTTTCCAGCAGTCAAAGAGAGAGCTCAAGGAAGACGTGAAGACATCTGCGTATGCCCTCCAACAACTTATTGAGCGCGAGATGAGCAGTGTTAATAAGATGGCAAAAGTATTATCGACGTCTCCCGGCGTTATCGCGGTCTTAAGAGGGGATCCTTTAGGCGCTGAGCTAGTCAATAAGGTTTTGGATCGATATGCGGAAGGGATTGATTCTGCCGTATGTTATGTCATGGATCCTCAAGGCGACGTGATCGCTTCTTCCAATCGCGGTCAAGAAGATAGTTTCGTTGGACAAAATTATTCTTTCCGTCAGTATTTTCAAGATGCTCTGCAAGGCCGCCAGGGCCAGTATTTTTTAGTTGGAAAAACATCCAAAAAGAAAGGTTATTACGCGTCCGCGCCTGTTTATGATCAGGCAGGGGCACTGCTTGGCGTTGCTGTTGCCAAGAAAGATGCGGACGCTTTGATCACAGACTTTAAGAAGTTCTCTCACAGTTTTCTGATCGATCCGCAAGGATCTGTTTTTTTTGCGAGCATGGAAGAAAAGGATCCAGCCATGATTGAGTTTATTGCAAAAGAGATCGTTACCAGAAAGCGCATGGAACCCCGAGTTGTTTTTAGTGTTCCGGGTGACCTTTTTCAGGATGGTCGAGACGCCCTTTTTGAGCGCCAACATCATTTTGCTTATGCGATGCCAACAAGTCTCCAGGGCTGGACAATCTTGCGGGTTCTTTCCGCACATCGTTCACAGTTCTATAAATTTTTTGGGATCATCGTAACTTTTCTGGCTTGTAGTCTTTTGCTGGTCTCAACGTTGTTCGTCTTTGTTAGCCAAAAGACAAGCCAAAATGATCAATTATTGGCCTCCGTGGTCGCATCTTCTGACGATGCGATCATTGTGAAAACTTTAGAAGGAGAGATCGTTCGCTGGAACAAAGGCGCCGAGAAAATGTACGGGTATCAACAGCACGAAGTTGTTGGGAAGAATATTTCTTTGGTCATCCCTGAAGAAAAAAGTCGGGAAGCGCTCGATATTGTGGCCCGGATACAACAAGGAAAGGCAGTCGAGCATTTTGAAACAGAGCGAGTATGTAAGAGTGGCCAGCGGATCAATGTCTCGCTGACCATCTCACCTATCAAGGATCATAAAGGCAATGTTATCGGCGCCTCAGCGATCGGACGCAACATCACAGAGCAAAAACGCGCTGAAAAAGAGCTCAAAGAAGCCCAAGCGGCCTTGAAGACAAAAGCGGAAGGATTAGAAAAGACAAATGACGCCATCCGCGCCCTTTACAAAGAGATCGCTGAAAAAACAGCTCGCTTGGAAGCCTCGCAAAAAGAGATCTTAAAAGCAAAAGATATCGCAGAACGTATCTATAAAGTTGTTCCAAGCGCGATTTTCACTGTTGATAAAGACCGACGCATCACAAGCTGGAATAATAAGGCCGCAGAGTTAACAGGCTATAGCGAAGAAGAAGCGCTTGGCAGAGAGTGCACCTTGTTCTGCGAGCAGCCCTGTAAAACAGGCTGCGGGCTTTATGATGATGTGCGGGAAAAACCGATCGTTCAAGCGCAGGCTTTTATTCGGCGTAAGGACGGGGCAATGCGTACGATCTTAAAGAATGCCGATTTGCTTAAAGATCTGGACGGCAAGATCGTTGGGGGGGTGGAAAGCTTTGAGGATATCACAGAGCGCTTTCTCGCGGAGCAAAAGATCAAGGAAAGTGAAGAAAAATACAGGCACTTGGTTGAAAATGCGAACAGCATTATTTTACGCTTGGACAGTGCGGGCAAGATCATTTTCTTTAACGAGTATGCAGAAAAATTCTTTGGATTTCTTGAGCAAGAAGTATTAGGGCGTTATGCTACAGAAACGATCGTTCCAAAAATTGATTCTCAGGGGACTGACACTGTGTCTTTGATCCAGAAGATCATTGAGAATCCTGGAGATTATGAAACGAATGAAAACGAGAACATTTGCAAGGACGGCCGTCGCGCCTGGATCCGCTGGTCCAACAGGGTGGTCCTGAATGAAAAAACAGGAGCCAAGGAACTTTTGTCCGTTGGAACCGACATGACGCAGATCAAAAAAGCTCAGGAGCAGCTTTATCGGCTTTCTCGAGCTGTTGAGTATAGTCCTGCAACCGTTGTTGTGACAGATATTCACGGTAACATCGAATATGTCAATCCTAAGTTTTCACAGGCTACAGGATATACGTTCGAAGAGGCTATAGGCCAGAATCCACGCATTTTAAAATCTGGAGAGCAGGGGATAGAGTTTTATAAGAATTTATGGGAAACGATCCTTCGCGGGGAGGAATGGCGAGGACAGTTCTCCAACAAGAAAAAGAACGGGGAGATCTTTTATGAAGACGCTTCGATCTCGGCGGTCAAAGATGATAGAGGCAGGATCATAAATTTTATTGCGGTCAAGGAAGATGTCACAGAAAAGCGCCTCAATGAAGAAAAAGCCAAAGAAGCCATGCGGATCAAGAGTGATTTTATTTCCGTTGTTTCTCATGAGCTGAGGACCCCGCTGACAGCTATCAAAGAGGGAATCTCTATCGTCGCGGATGGCGTCACGGGAGATGTGAACAAAGACCAGCAGGAATTCCTGGATGTTGCCAAGCGCAATGTCGATCGTTTGTCGCGATTGATCAACGATGTTTTGGATTTTCAGAAGCTGGACGCTCAGCAAATGACATTTGAGCTTTTGCCGCATAGTCTCAACGATGTCGCTCAAGAAGTTGCCGCGACAATGAAACAGGTGGCTGAAAAAGAAGGGGTGAGCTTGAGTGTTGACGCCGGGATGGATCTTCCTGCTATAAGATTTGATAAGGATCGTATTATCCAGGTATTAACGAATTTAGTAAATAACGCGATCAAGTACGCGCCGGGAAAGCCTGTGGTGATTGAGACTTCCCGTCAGAAAAATACAGTTACGGTTACGGTCGTTGATCATGGCGATGGCATCAAGGAAGAGGATTTGGATAAACTGTTCCAGACATTTAGCCAGCTGCAAAAAGGAAAAGAGCGTAAAACGGGCAGCACAGGGCTGGGTCTTGCGATCTGCAAAAAGATCATTGAGCAGCATAGCGGAAAGATCTGGGTGGAGTCCGAGCCTGGCCGAGGAAGCCGATTTGCTTTCTTGTTACCGATCGAGGAGCGGCGTAAGCGTTAACGCGTACGCGACAAGGAGGAGGTCATGTCAAAAAAGATCTTGATTGTCGACGATGAGCCTGATATCGTAAAAGTCGTAAGTTTTCGATTGAAGAAGGAAGGATATAGCGTTGAGGCGGCTGTGGATGGACAGCAAGGTTTGGACATGGCTTTTAGCGTCCATCCGGACTTGATCCTTCTGGATGTTACTTTGCCCAAGATGAACGGCTATGAGGTGTGCAAGCGCCTGAAGGCAGACGCGGGACTTAAAGGGATACCGGTTGTGTTCATGACCGCGAGCCTCGCGACGGGTGGTTTTGCAGACAATTTTCCTTCAACTGGCGCTCAAGGATATATTTTTAAGCCTTTTGATTATGAAAAGTTGTTAGCGGAGGTCCATAAATTTTTATCATAAGAGGGGTCTATGGAGACAAAAAAGATTGTTGTGATTGAAGACGATGATTCCATTCAGAAAGTTTTACGGGCACGCTTAGAGAAGTCTGGTTATCATGTTGCCGTTGCTTCCACGGGAAGTGATGGATTAAAAGCGGTGCGTGAGACAAGGCCGCAGGTTGTCATCCTTGATGTTATGTTGCCAGACGCCAACGGGTTTGATATTTGCCAGCAGATCAAGGAGATGGACGAACTTTTTAAGGTCATTATCTATACCGGAAAGCTCGAGGCTGTTGATGCGCGCCGCGCGCGTCAAGTCGGGGCTGATGATTTTACCGTTAAGACGATGGACTTTAAGTATTTATTGGAAT
>CAZAOD010000029.1:12541-20372 GCA_964486675.1 uncultured Planctomycetales bacterium
AAACGATCAAAAAAGGCTCTTGGGCATGCAACGCGCCAGGGCCTTTTTCATTTGTTATGCCGCACTCATTCATAAAAGTCTTTTGTGTTGTTTTTTTCGCCGTTTTTACGGGATCAGGGTGTGATGTGATCTATGGTGTGCTGCAGAAAGAAGGAGCTCAGGAGAAAAAGATCTTAGGGGAAGTGATCCCCTCTGTAGCCAATGAAAAAGTTGAATTGCTGCAAAAGCTTCTGCTGATACACGGCGCGAACCCGGGCAAGATCGATGGCAAGCTTGGCGCTCAGGCGCGTCAGGCGATCGCGCGATTTCAAGAACAGAGCGGTTTGTCAGTTTCGCGCTTTGCGGACCAGAAGACCTGGCAAGCGCTCAACGTTTTCAGTGCCACAGGCCTTGTAACAAACGGCAGTGTTGATCTTGCGGTCGTTCAAGAGGCCGTAAGCGCGGCAGGATTTCATCCGGGAGCGATAGATGGCCGTTTTGGCCCAAAGACGGTCAAAGCTGTCAAAGATTTTCAGAAGTCCCGCGGATTGACCGTTGATGGGCGCGTTGGAAGAGAAACATTGTCTGCTCTCAATGATGTTTTATTGTCGCGTCATAAGTAATTGTTCCTTGTGCTGACATCTTTAAAATTCTATAATACGTATACTTTTATCACACTATTAATTAAAGGACTATCTGTGAATAATTACGATGGTGTCATTTTTGATCTAGATGGAGTGGTTACTAAAACAGCCATGGCGCATGCGCTCTCCTGGAAGGAGATGTTCGATGAGTATTTGTTGATGCGCCAACAGCGTGATGGAGAAAAATTTAAAGAATTTACTTATGAACATGATTATCGGCTTTTTGTGGATGGTAGGCCGCGATATAAGGGGGTTGAGAATTTTTTAAGATCTCGCGGTATTCATTTATCGATGGGGCAGAAGGAGGACCAGGTCGGGCAAGAAACGATTTATGGCCTTGGCAACGAAAAAGATGCGCGCTTTAAAAGGATATTAGAAGAGCGCGGCATTGATGTATACACCTCGACCGTTGCTTTGATTAAAGATCTCAAACAGCATCGTGTCCGTGTGGCCGTCGCCTCTTCGAGCAAGAATTGCGGGCCTATTTTAAAGAAGACAGGATTGGAAGAGCTTTTTGAGGCACGGATCGATGGCGTTGTTTCAGCTGAGCTAGGACTTAAAGGTAAGCCAGAAAGTGATATTTTTTTAACAGCTGCACAGCGCATTCATTGCCGCCCAGAGCGTTCTGTTGTCGTTGAAGATGCTGTGGCGGGTGTTCAGGCCGGTAAAAAAGGAAGCTTTGCTCTTGTGGTCGGCGTTGCCCGTGAGGGAAACGCAAAAGAATTGACAGAGGCTGGAGCAGATGTTGTCGTAGAAGATTTCTTAGGCGTTGGGGCAGAGATCATAGACGCTTGGATCCAAGAAAAAGCAGAAAGAACAAACTCCTGTGGCCGCACATAGAACGACGAGCGACATATTTATCGTTGATGGCTTGCGAACGCCTATCGGCAGTAGTCATAAAAGCTTGAAAGATTTTTCAGCTGCTGAGCTAGCTGCTTCTGTGCTCAAGGAATTCATCCGCCGCTATCCGTCTCTTTGCCAGCATGTTGACGGGGTTCTTCTAGGAAATACGGTTTCAGCTGGAACAGGGCAGAATGTTGCTCGCCAGGCGGTTATTTTTTCTGGGCTATCGCCGCGCATTCCAGGAACTGTTATTAACAGTGTTTGCGGATCGGGTTTAGAGTCTGTTATTTTGGGATGCCGCACGATGTTGTGCAATGAAGCAAGGATCATGTGCGCAGGCGGCACAGAAAGCGCGACCCATAGCCCGAGGATTCTTGTTGCTGATGGCCAGGAGCCTGTCGAAAGCTTGATTTGCGATGGCCTCTGGTGCACGATGAGCGGAAAGCATATGGGTCATATCGCTGAAAATTTAGCGCTCCAATATCAGATACCCGCGACAGTGCAAAATCAATTCGCTTATGAAAGTCATGTTAAGGCTGTCAATGCGCAACGTGAGGGTAAGTTTAAGGATGAGATCATTGTTCTTCGAAAGAAGGACGGCAGCGTTGTTGAGAAAGATGATCGGCCTCGTCACAATATTAGCATTGATCGAATGGAAAAGCTTCCGGCAGCCTTTCAGCCCGACGGCACAGTCACGGCCGGCAATGCCTCTGCTCCTAGCGATGGCGCAGCCTTGGTGCTCCTTGTTAGTGGTCAAGCGCTCAAACATTATCCTGAGCTCAAGCCTAAGGCAAGGATCTTGTCTTACGCAACCGTGGGGATAGAGCCTCATCAATGTTTTGAGGCAGGTGTCCTAGCCGTTAAAGATTGTTTGTCCGTTGCGGATGTTTCTCTGGCAGACGTTGATCTGTTTGAGATCGGTGAATCATTCGCAGCTCAAGCCGTTTGGACCAAAGAACAGCTTGGAATTTCAGACGAGAAGGTTAATATCTATGGCGGGGACATCGCCCTGGGACATCCGTTGGGGTCTACGAGCGCAAGGCTTCTTGTGACATTGATGCACGCCTTGGGTCATGAAAAGAAAAGATATGGGCTTGCGGTTATGTGTTTTGGGTCCGGTGGTGCCACAAGCATGCTGATCGAGCGCTTACAGGAAAGTCCTTACAAGGCGAGCGATCGCCAAGGATGAAGTCAAGCCGGGTGATTCGATCCCGATCAAATTAATAAAATTTTTAAATCCTTTTTTGGATTCTTCCCGGATCACGAAGTCGCTAAAATCCACTCCTGGCGCCTGCAGTTTAGCGCGCATACCAGCCGTATCCGGCACAAGGTCTTCAAGGGTCAGTCGAGGTAGAAAACGGCTGACAGAATCATAGAAGATTTTTTTGTCGTTTTCATTAACGGAATAATCAATATTAGCTGTGTAATGAGCATCAGGCCCCAAGCGCAAGCCTCCAGATAGATCGGGCGTGATGTGAATACCGAGGTCTGTTTTGCTAGCCGGCGGGTATACAGGATGTGTGATGTTGAACTTTTGTGGGTGGCTGATGCGAAAATATTGCCCCTTACTCCAATGCAGCTTGTATCCGCATGCTGTGATGTCAAATCCGGCCATGGCCGCGACACGGTCCGCGTGCAATCCTGCGGCATTGATGACGATCGATGTTTCAAAAGAGAATAAGCCTCCGTCAGGTTCTTTGACGGTGACCTGGTATCCCGCATTTTTTCTTAAGATTTCAACAACTTCAACGTTAAAAGCGAATTCTGTCCCCTGACGCTTGGCGTTCTCATATAGGACTTTCATGAATTGATGTGAGTCTAAGATCCCTGTGTCCTCAGACCAAAGAGCTTCTTGCGCGCGAATATCCGGCTCAAGATGTTGCAATTCCTTCTGAGAAAGAAAGCGCAGGCGGGTAACGCCGCTTCCCAGGGCATTTTTTTGGATCGCATGGATCTTGGCCGCTTCCTCGTTGTTACAGGCGACTAAGATCTTTCCTGTTTTTTTATGAGGGATCGCGTGTTCTTGGCAGAAAGCGTATAAAAGTTCTTTTCCCTGGATGCACAGCTTTGCCTTTAGGGAGTCCTTAGGATAATAGAGTCCGGCATGGATAACCTCAGAATTTCGAGAAGAGGTTTCGCGACCGAATGCATCGTGTTGTTCAACGACGAGAATATCACGATATTCTCGCGACAGATAAGCGCTGATCGCTAATCCACAAACACCAGCGCCAATAATGGTAATATTTGTTTTTTCCATAGTTTTTATAACAGGCATTATTGTACACAGCTCGCCAGAAGAAATCTATAACGATTTTACATTAGAAAATCTTAAAGCCTTGTGATACGATGAAGAAAATTTGATCATAGAAGGAGGGGTTTATGCTCTCTGAGCACCATATTAGAAATGACGCGTTAAGACGGATCGCTATCCAAATGATGATCGCAGCGCGTACAGCCCCCAAGGGTCGGGGCGCGGATACTTTTATTTTTTATATTGCGGAAGAAAAAGACATAAAAAAGATATCTGATCGAATGCGCAGCATTGGACAACAGCAAGATCTTCCCGCTTTTATCAGGGACGCGGAAAATATCTTGATGGCGCCTGTCATGCTCTTGCTTGGGACCATGATCAAGTCGTTAGGCTTAAAAAAGTGCGGGATGTGTGGATTTGCGAATTGCGCTGAAAAAGATAAGCATAAGAATATTCCATGTGTCTTTAACACAGGGGATCTGGGTATTGCTATCGGTTCGGCAGTGAGCGTTGCCGCTGATCATCGTGTGGATAATCGTGTGATGTATACAGCAGGTCAGGCGGCCCTTGAACTTGGGCTTTTGAGTAGCGATGTGAAAATCGCCTACGCGATCGCCTTATCCGCGATGTCAAAAAATCCGTTCTTTGATCGACCATTATAAAATGTAGCGTCGGGGAAGGTTATTCGCCTAAGAGCGATCTGATTTTTTCCAGCAACAGTGATAGATCGAGGGGTTTGACCAGATAGGCATCTGCTCCGACGTCTTGGCCGATCTGTCTGTCTTGTTCGCTATCACGCGACGTCAGCATGATGATAGGAATGTTCTTGCGTTTCAGATCGTTTTTAAGAAGTTGGCACAGGTTGTATCCATTGATGATCGGCATCATGACATCCAAGATGATCAGGTCGGGGCATGACTTCATGGCTTTTTGCAGGCCGTCGGCTGCCTGCGTTGCGGTAAGGACGTCGTAGCCGTTTTCTGGAAGTTTTTTCTCCAGGATCTTGACTTGGGCGGGGTCATCGTCAATGACAAGAATGACTTTTGCCTTGCCGTTTTTTAGCATGAGCGTATTGTATAGCGATTTGAGGGGCGTTTCAAACAAAATTTGACCTATCAATAAAAACATTTTTATTAACAATGTTTATGCTACAATAATTTTTTATTTAGGATTTTTCTATGATCAACCAGAAACGGATATCTACTAAGAGCGTTTTACGCATCAGCCAGGCTCAGGAAACCGATGTTTTACGCAAAATCGTTGAGCTGACATCCTCAGGCCTTGAGCTTTCTTTAATCCTATCGGAAGTCGTTAAGATCGTTAACAAGATCACGGTCTGTGATTCGGTCTTTGTTTATCTGGTCGATAACAAAGAAAAAGACCTTGTTCTCATGGCATCCAAAACCCCCCACCTTAAAGAGCTTGGAAAGATCGTTCTAAAGATCGGAGAAGGGATCACGGGCTGGGTCGCCAGAGAAGGCCGGATTGTGAACATTAAAGAAGGCGCTTATAAAGACAAGCGTTTTAAGAGTTTTGATGTTCTTCCGGAGGATAAATATGAATCCTTTTTATCGGTTCCGATCGTTTATCGGACAAAAGTTACAGGGGTTTTGAATATTCAGCACAAAAAACCTTATTTGTATGCGCCTAAAACCGTTAACTTGCTGGCGATGATCGCCAAGCAAGTCAGCGGGGTTATTGAGAACGCGCGACTGTATAATGAGACCAAGAAAAAAGCTGCTCAGTTCGACAAGCTGATCCAGGTAAGTCAGTCGATCACTTCAGAAAATTACTTGGACGAGATCCTTAATCTGATCGTCGTTGTGACCGCGGAAATGTTGAATTCTAAGATCTGTTCGATCATGCTGTTGGACGATAAAGGAAAAGAACTCGCGATCAAGGCGACGCAAAGCCTGAACGAAGACTACAAGCGAAAGCCGAACATCAAGGTTGATCAAAGCTTAAGCGGAGAAGTTGTCAAAACGCGCAAACCCATTGTTGTCTTTGATGTGCGTCTTGAGGAGCGCTATGCCTATCGTGATCTCGCCATTAAAGAAGGCCTAAGCTCTATGCTCTCTGTGCCGATGATCGTAAAAGACAGGATCATCGGTATCATCAATGTTTACACCAAAGAACCGCATGAGTTCTCACAAGAAGAAATCAATGTTTTGCAAATGGTTTCCAACCAGGCCGCTATTGCGGTCGAGAACACCAAGCTTATGGAGGAAACCCTAAAGGCCAAGGAGGCGCTGGAAACACGCAAGCTTGTTGAGCGCGCCAAGGGCATCCTGATGAGATTGCAAAACCTCAGCGAAGAATCCGCGCATAAATTGATCCACAAGAAAAGTATGGATTCATGTAAAACCATGAAAGATGTCGCTGAATCTATTATCTTGATGGATGATCTGAACCGAAAATAGCAGACGTTCGATCGTTTGCCCCAATCTTTATGATCAAAAAAAGTTTTCGTCATCATGTCATGATCTTCTTGGCTGTGGGGATCATCTTTGTCATGGCCCTCAGCGAATTCTTTATCTACCGTTTTGCCCTTGAAAAACAATTTGATCAGCTGAAAGAAAAACTTCAAGCGGTTGTCCAGACAGCGTCTTTGATGATCGATCCCACCTTGATCGCTCAAGTGCCGTTGACCCCTGACGGGGCTGGAACTCTTCCGTATCAAGCGCTTTCCGATCAACTGCAAGAGATCCAGAAAGCCAATCCTTTTTTAACGGATATCTATATTCTAAGGAAGACAGAAAAGCCAGGCATTTGGGAGTTTGTTGTGAATGTGGTTGCTGCTGGCATCAAAGGAGGCCAAGCGCCTATTCAGGCGTATCCAGGCCAAAAGTACGATGCCTCACGCTTTCCTGAGATGATGCACTCTTTTAAGTCCGCGACAACAGATCAACAGTTGATAAAAGATGAATGGGGTACAACACTATCAGGCTATGCCCCCATTATGGACCATAAAGGGAATTCTTTTGCGGTGTTGGGTATTGATATTTCCGCGCAAGAAGTGTACGACATCCAGCGGCAAGTCCATTGGCGGGCGATCCTTGTTCTTTTGATGGGTATGGTGTTAGCGATCATTTTAGGATGGATAATCGCTGGGCGCGTTACCTCGCGGATCAAGAAGCTATCCGAAGGAACTCAACATCTTTCTTGTGATGATCTGGATTTTCGCGTTCAGGTGCAAGGGCAGGATGAGATCGCAGAGCTCGCGCGGTCTTTTAATGTAATGGCCGCAGGATTAAAAGATGCTCGGCAACGCTTGAGGGAATATTTTTATTGTGTCGTTCAGTCTTTGGTCAAGGCTCTGGAAGCCAAGGATGCTTATACCAGCGGCCACTCAGAGCGTGTCGCCATGTACGCCAAGCAGATCGCTGTCGCTATGGATTTTTCTGAGGAAAAGGCAGACCTTTTATTTCGCATTGCCCAGCTTCACGATATTGGCAAACTCAGCGTTCCCCAGGAAATCCTTAATAAAAAAGAAAAATTGACCGATGAAGAGTGGGCTGTTATTCGTCAGCATCCTTTGGCTGGCAGCAAGGTTGTTGAGCCTATTTTTCCAGATGCGCAGATGCTCTCTGTTGTGCGCTCTCATCATGAACGTTTTGATGGCAAGGGCTATCCGGATGGACTTAAGGGAAGCCAGATCCCTTTGTTCGCGCAAATTGTCGCCGTTGCTGATGCCTACGACGCTATGACATCTAATCGCGCGTATCGCCAAGCGTTATCCCCTCAAGCTGTTCATGACGAATTGATGCGTGGCTGCGGGACACAATTTAATGGGGATATCGTTAAGGTCTTTCTAAAAACTATCGAAAAAAGCTGATTGGCATTTTAATGGTGGATCGCTTGACCTTGGTGTGATCGCGTTGAGTTTTTTGATCTCTTCCGTCGACTAAGCTGTCAGTTGTTTGAAAAGTTTTAATACGCGGATCTTTCAAGAAAAATTTTTATTGACAAAGCAAAGAGCGAATTGTATATTTGTACCAACAAGTAGGGCAGCGAAGTCCTCTTAGACCTAATGAAGGGTTTAAGAGGTTTTATTTTACGGGCACAGAAGTCCGGCATCTCGGGAATCGAGTTGTCGGATTTTTTTATGCTTCAA
>CAZAOD010000030.1:0-10607 GCA_964486675.1 uncultured Planctomycetales bacterium
GGAAACAGCTTCAAAAACAAGGATCAAAAAGTTCTGGTTATTGCCTCCATAACGCGCTGGATCATCGATACTTTCCGTCACTTGCAAAACAAAGACCGATAGCACAACAAAAACGAGCGAGATCAAGATGATCGCCGCAGCCTTATAAACGATATCATTAGGGATCTTGCGTTTTAAAAAGTTTGTGCTCGTGGACCCTTGAATCTGGCTGACAACAAAACAAAGCAGCACAAAGACCGTGTTGACCTTGACGCCTCCTGCCGTTGATCCAGGAGAACCACCGATAAACATGAGGATCACGACAAGAAATAACGTGGTATTTGACAATAAAGAAACGTCCAAAGTGTTAAAGCCAACGGTCCGAGATGCGCTCGATAAAAAGAACGCATTCATGATCTGATCCCATAGCGGCATCACGGATAATTGTTCTTTGCGTTCAAAAAACCAGATCACCAAAGCCCCTAATACAATCAAGCAGCTGCTGCCAACGAGCGCCATTTTGCTATGCAAGCTAAGCATTCTTCGTCGACTGTCCTTTTTAGACGTACATAATTGAAAGAGGTCACTGATCACAACAAAACCAATTCCTCCAATGATCGCTAATGTCATCGCGATGATCTGGACATATGGAACACGCTGGAACACAAGAAAATTTTCCTTGTAAATGCTAAACCCAGCGTTGCAAAACGCAGAGATCGAATGGAACACAGAACTGTAAATAGCCGTCTGGATCGGATGATAATTTCGTAAGTAAAGAAAAAGAAGTCCTGCACCGATCAATTCGATCGTTAACGTGAAGGAAAGGATCCTTAAGACCGCCCCACGGATACTTTTAATATCGATCTCGTTCGATAAGGACATCAAGCATGAGCGGGTTGTTAAAGACGATCGGCGGCGAAGCAGCATCAGAAACAGCAGTGATAATGTCATGATGCCTAACCCGCCGATCTGGATCAGGACTAAAACAACAATTTGGCCAAAGAAAGAGAGACCTGTTCCAACATCAACAACACCTAACCCTGTAACGCAAGCGGCGGATGTTGCGGTAAAGAACGCGTTTACCCAGGACAGCGTCTGGCCATTCTGGACCGAAATAGGCAGCTTAAGCAAAAACGTGCCGATAAGAATCGCTGTCATAAAGCTCAGTAGAATGAGCGCTTCTGGATTATAATTGATTAAACGACTTTGTAGAACTTTCTTAAGAAACATACTCTTATTATCCAATGCATTAAAAAATACGCAAATATATTTCTATTTTTTATCAAATGGGTATTTCGATAGTGATAGGCTTTTACGGGAGATCAGCTGCCAACAAATCAACCAATGATTTTGGAGCGAAAAATAAAGAATGCCGCTGCGCAAATGCACAAAGCGGCCCATAGATAATCCAGCTTTAGGTCTTCTTTCATGTAGAAAATCGCGAATGGGATAAAGACAGATAAAGTGATCACTTCCTGCAAGATCTTCAATTGCCCAAGGCTCATCGTCTGATGGCCTATACGATTCGCGGGAACTTGAATGATATACTCAAAAAACGCTATCCCCCAGCTGAACATAGCTGCATAGAACCATGGCCGCGCGCTAAGATTCTTCAAATGCGCGTACCACGCGAAGGTCATAAAGACATTGCTAGCCGTAAGCATTAAGCATGTGATAAGGATGCGGCTCATAAGATTGTCTTCTGGGGCGGACTCAAGACCTGCGCAGGGCTAATGATCCCCGCAGAAATCACAGCTTTTAAACCTTCTTCAACAGACCACCCTGGATCACGCACTTGAGACTCCTTGACGATGGCAATAAAGCCCGATGTAGGGTTAGGAACAGTCGGAACAAAAACTTTATAGAGTTTTTCGTTTGTCGCCGCATCAAAGATCGTCCCTGTCACAAATCCAATAGTCCAAACATCTTTTGAGAAGTGTTCAAGTAAAACAGCTTTTTTAAAGATCTCTTTTTCTGGCAGTGAAAAAGTTGAGGAGATCTGTTTTCCTATCTTATAAGTCGAACTAACGATCGGGATCCGGTTGGCTATATGTTCGATAAGACTAAAAAACCGACGACCGATAAAATTACTCGCCAGTAATCCCAAAAAGTACAGCAAGATCAGAAACGCCACGATACCTATTCCTGGAATAATAAGGCCAAAATAGTGATCGACCAGGATAACAACGCGCTTATCGATCGTGAGATACAAGAAACGAAGAACAATATAAGATAACGCGATCGGTATTGCGGCTAAAACACCGCGAAACATGTATGTTTTAAGATGAGCCAGAAATCGCTTCATAGGATCCTCTCTAATGCTTTATTCTACATTTCCACTGGTGTTTTTCCAGTTCAAATCCAACTTTTTCCAACGCGAATTTGATCGCTGTATTGATAGCGAGCGGCTTGATATCATATGACGAGGTGCTGATCCCCGAAAGGCGCATGGTAAAATCCGCCATGGTCGTAAACCGAATTTTTGATTGGGTCAATTTCTTTAGATCAGGACGTTCTTCAGCCAAAGCCTGATTAATGGTCCTGCATCCACTATACGCATAAAGTCCGTATTTATTTTTATTGACTGAGAATCCGAACAAACGGCAGATCAAAGGCCGCCATTGATATATGCCGCAACGGCCCTGAAGGATCCGTTGCGGATCAGGAGTAAAAAAGAAACAACGTTTTTTAAGATATCCTTTTTCGATATTCTCAAGATATATCATGCCTTTTCTTTCAGACCACAGCTTTACCGCTAAAGGCAGCATTTCAAGGACGCTTGCCTCGACCTTTGGGCTTTGACAGCACAGGCCACATAGCGGAGGGCAAGAGATATGTGTCAGACGCGCAAATCGCAGCGTTTCTTTATCAACATCACGGTAAATGTTCAGAACTTGACGGATCGCCTGGCGGTCCTTTTGACCAAGGCGTTTGAGGATCGTCTGCATAGTTCACGCAAGCGTATCAAAACCTCGCCGGCAAATCTCGCGAGCGTACTCTGTCCAGACGCCTTCTCCCCAATAACGAAAGCAGCTTGTTTGTGAAAGCAGTAAGTAGAGTAAAGCGTTTTTGTACTTTGGATTGGTCGCGGACACTTTGGCCTGATCGAACAGCTTATGGAATCTCGCGCTTAACTGATTAACTGGATCGAGAACGCTCTCGTATCCTTTAACCCAATCACGATCACTGGTCCAGGAGCCTTTATCAAGATTAAAACCGGGATCATTCTTTTTGATTTCATCGATCGCGCGATCACAAGCACCAGGACCAAAAGCACCACCAACAGTATCCCATATACGTTTCTGTCCTCGCGGTTGGACAGGGATGAATTTCTTTTCTTGAGCGCCAAGGCCGTAAATGAACTCCAAATACTCAGACCCATTCATTGCTACCGTTCCTTCGCGACTGATCTCGGCAAAGGCCTGACGATATCCAGGAGGAAATTCGTTCATCATGACACCGCCGTTTTCTCCATCACCGATCTGAGCGACATACGCGGGAATAATGATCCCCGCATATTCTTGCGGTGCTAATGTTTTTGCTTCGTAATAAGGCTGCATCTGAGCGACCAGTTTCGTATCAGAGCCCTGGGTCTTGATCAAAACGGTCATCTCTTGAACATCCCCTTTTGAATTGCGGGCGATCAGCCGATGCGGAAAATGAGGACGTCTAATACTGCTTCCGTCCATATTTTCGATCGTATGCTCTTGGACCATGAGCCACTGGTAACCACATTCATTAAGCGCCTTGAGATATTCATAGCAAACATCTGGATGGATCGGCAAATGCATTTCCGGAGCAGAAAAACCTTTCACGCGTTTAAGAGCCTCTTTGCCGAAGATCGACGCAAAATGTTTTCGCCAGGCTAACACATGGAGCTTAATATCCGGTATCGGTGTTGAACTGGCGACCGCATGGGACCACGTAGTGCCAAGCCATTCAACGTGCGCATAATATTTTTTATCGCAGGTAATCAAGGCAAGGTTATCGAGAACACGCCCCTCGCCCATTTGCTTTAATCCCCATAATAAATTACCAGAATAATCCAGCATGACCCGTGGGTTTTGACCAATAGCGGCCAGCTCACGGATGATATCAGACATGCGTGAATAGCAATTCAAGAAAACAGGAGCGTTATGATTGTCGCCTATGTGTTGATGCTCCATCATATGTTGCAAATTAGAGATCAGACGCGCGTTATGCACATCATCTGTCTCCGCTGGAATGGTCGGCTGATGCATATGAAGCGCGATACCGAATGAAGATCTGACAGAAGGCCAGTGGATGCTTGAAAATGGCGCATAAAGAGGCTCTGGGGAGGATCGCATTGAACGGTCATCAGAAGAAACAACCGCGATATCTGGGAATTCACCTTTGATCTCTGGAATATTAGGCATAGGTTTTTTTCTTCCTTTTTCTAAGTTGAGTTTTTGTAGTGCGTATTTTCTTTCTGACTGCTTTTCTTTTTTTCTGCAATAGATAGTATGTTGCGCAATCCATATCAGAAAAAATATTATCTCGCCACTCGACTTCTGTCAACCAGTCAGGATCGATCCTGCCGTTAAGGATATCTTCTCGCAGCTTTCCAAAACGATTAAGATGTTGTTTAACGCGTTTGTGCGCATAAGGGACCATAGTATTCGTCTTCATGATAAATGGCCAGTCGCTTGATTCGGCAAGAACGAGTTCACGCACCGCTTGATTGAGTGCACGTTGCAATAACGTTTTTTTCTTTGGCTGACGTTCAATGTGCTCTGAAAATTTCTTCGCAAGTTCCGTCATTTGCTCTGCCGCCATATGCAAATGAGGATAGATCCAGTCATTCGAGCCTTCCAGCCAAAATTCATTGTGCCCTTTCCAGCCCCAAGTCGATGCTGACGGCATGGCCATCTGATTCGTTGGATAAAAGGTTAGATATTCACCTGGCGTTATGAATTTGATCGTTTTTTGATCAAAAGCCACTTTGCGCATTAAAAAATCGATCCACATCGGCCCTTCGTACCACCAGTGGCCAAAAAGTTCAGCATCGTAAGGTGCCAGGATCAAAGGTTTTCTATCCATGTGCGCGGCTAAATGCTCGACCTGTTTTTCGCGATTGAACATAAAGTTTCCCGCATGCGTTGCGGCTTTTTCGCGCGCCCAGTCAGGACGATAAACCTCTTTGTACTCTGTGTTTCCGGTGATACGCCAATACTTAATGCCGGTATTCGTTCGAAAACCAAGCTGATGGATATAGGGCTTGATATAATCGTAGTCGAGCTCGAAACCGATGTCTCGATAATACTCCCGGTAATCAACATCTCCAGGATAACCTTCTTTAGCGCTCCAAACTTGTTTTGATGATTCCCAGTCTCGGCCAAAAGCAGCAACTCCAGAGGGACAAAATAATGGCGCATAGACGCTGTATTTAGGACGAGGGTCAGCATGGAGAATACCATGTGAATCAACAATAAAATAACGGATACCCGCTTCTTTAAGAATGTTGTCAACGCCTGGATAGTAGGCACATTCTGGAAGCCAAAAACCTTTTGGCTGACATCCAAAAGTTTTAATGTAATGATCGACCCCAATCTTGATCTGCGCGTGAACGCTGGCAGGATTTACTTGAAGATTAGGCAAGAAGCCATGTGTTGCTGCTGAAGCAATGATTTCAACGAATCCAAGGTCCTGAAACTTCTTGAATGCATAGACAAGATCACGATGATATTGATTTAAAAAGATATCCTTTGCTTCCAAGAATTTTCGGTGATACATCAGCGCAAGCCCATGATAGAGCTTGTCATAAGCTGTGCGCTCGATCTCCTTCTCAGAAAGCTCGATCAATTTATTAAGATGGCGCATGTACCGGTTCTGTAAAAGAGGGTCCTGCAGCATGGACACCAAAGGTGGCGTTAAGGACATCGTGACACGAAAATCAACACCGTCTTTGATCAACTGATCAAAGATCTGGACCAAAGGGATGTACGTCTCAGTAATAGCTTCGTAAAGCCAACTTTCTTCAAGGAAATTTTCTTCTTCCGGATGACGGACAAATGGCAGGTGCGTATGAAGGAGAAGGCAGACGTACCCTTTATGCATTCACGAGTCTCAATTAGGAGATTTCAGTTTGATAACTTGTTTTAGCACGTTTTGCAGATGTCAGGATCTTGCGGATCTCAATCTTGTCGCTAGAGATGGCTTTAAAATCAAGAGGGATGAATCCGTTATCCGCGAGAGCAAATCGCATGCTGAACGTTCCATCGGGCCGCAAAGGGACATGATGTGAGCCATGCAGTACGTGCGCGTCCGGTTCGGTTCGCCCGTATACGATCAATTCTGTAGCGAGCTCAAAAAAGAATTTACGTTGCTTTGAAATATGCTCACTTGATCCTCCCCAAGACGTCACTGATCCGCTGGTATCAAGAATCTTTGTCGCGCCTTCTCCCTGCTCAAGCAATTCTTCAGAAGCGCCCAATAATATTTTTCTGAACCAAGTATTGTTGTGAAGGCCAAGCAATAGATCATCATCCCCGTCAACATATTTTCCGAGAAGGCGCGCTAATCGTTTGCGCAAGCTTTTCTTTCCTGCCAAGATCTTTCTCAGTATCGGGAACAATTTGGAGTAGTACGCACGAATATCGTCCTCGGTTAAATACCATCGGATCCGACCACTGCGTCTTTGCTTGCCCTTGGTATCCGTTAAAATAAACGGCATTTTGTTAGATTCTGGTCTCACGTCCAACCATATCAGATCAGCTCGATCTGAAAAACTTGAACGAGGCGTATGAATAGGGTTCGATTCAGCAAATTGATAAAATTCCCCTTGTGATGTTTTTAGTCCGATCTGAGCGCAATAACTGGCATTGTCTTGCCAGGTATCCACATACCAACTTTTTGAATCCAGATCAACCTCAATGTCAAAAGATCGATTAGCATTACGCCCATCAAAATGAACACTGGTAATATCATGCATTCTCAGCACATAACGTGACTGCTTAAAGTGTCGCCCCAAAACCTTTTGCGCGTCATCGATCATTGAAGGAGAAACATGCCAATACGCGTGGATCCAATGGGGATCACGTGCCATTAAACGCAAGCGCGTCGTTTCCGAAAGATCAGGCAATGTTGAGTCGTTAAGGTCGACTGATTTCCGCAATTTGGGAGATTGGATAGGGATATATTCACTGTTTATTTGTAGATTTTGCTCAGATGTCAGAGCCTTCTGCCGGACTCCATAATGATGATCAGAAGAACCGATCGGTTGATAGTTCAAATTTTGAAGAGGCGGTTGATGTAAAATAAATGATGAAGGGGTTGTTTGCGCGATTGGCGACAAACGGTTTGCCCGTGGATCTTTTTTATCGGATATTTTTGTTTTTATCTTTGCCATGATCTACATATGATAAACGGTTAAAACTTCATCAGCGATAACATCCCACGAGAATACTGTTTCAGCGGCCACACGACCATTGCGGCCCATCCAACGAGTATAATCAAAGTCAGAAAAACATGTCCCAACTCCCCATGCGATAGAATCAGGGTTCGGATAAACCTTAAGACCATTGACCTCGTGCCAGATGATCTCTCCTGGTCCTCCGGAAGAACTGGCCACGACCGGCTTGCCTGAGCTCCAAGCTTCAAGAAGAACAATACCAAACGGTTCATTTCGGCTAGGGACACAAACAACATCGGTCGCTTTGAACAAGTCAACAAGCCGCCAACCACTGGTAAAGCCAAGAAAGCGCAACGCGTGATGAACGCCAACGCGCCTTGATTGCTCCTCGATGCTCCAGCGCATCTCCCCATCTCCGGCAAAGACGAACTTCGTGTTCGGGTGAAATTTTAGGATATGCGGAATAGCATCAATCAAAAGGTCGGGCCCTTTTTGATAAACGATACGTCCAACAAAAAGGACCATCGGATCAACTGGGCCAATACCATACTGCCGGCGGACACCGGCCGGATCGATCCAGCCGTCATAGTTATGAGCGTTGATCCCGTTGTAGATAACATCGATCTTGCCATCGGGAACACTATACGTCCACATGGTTTCATTTTTTAATGCACGCGAAACTGCGACCACGTGATCAGCGCAGTACGTTCCATACCACTCTAAATGACGGATGCGCTCAGAATTCCCGCCAAAAAAGTTATTCCCGCAGCGCCCATACTCTGTCGAGTGTATGGTAAAAATAGCTTTACGCCCACGCCCCTCTTTGATCCAGGCTAACGCATTAGCAGTCAACCAATCATGCGCGTGAACGATATCAAAAGCACCAATATAATTTTCCGTCTGAAAGACCGCATCAACAAATGCCCGACACATATTGTTGACTTCTTCAATAAAGTCAGGATGCGATGCGAATGGGCAACGGTGATAATGAACGCCATGGATCTTTTCATACCATGGCTGTTGAGCATGACCTAAGCGTGTAAAAACGTGAACTTCGTGTCCTTTGCGTTCAAGGGCGCAGCCAAGCTCTGTAATATGATTGCCGATACCACCTACGTGAATGGAGTGCAAAGACTCCCACGCAAGGAGCGCAATGCGCATTAGGCTGTAACCTCAATCACAGAATTAACATCGCCAAAAGAATTGATCGCTGTACGGGTATTTGCGGGATCTGTCCACCACTTTCCATCGACAACGAACTTGTATTCATACCGGCCAGGAGCAAGCTCGATCTCATTCTTCCAAATACCAGCCTTGTCCTTTTTCATCTTAACGCCTTCTTTACTCCAGGCGTTAAAATCCCCTGTTAAAACAACGTTCGCAGCGGATGCGGCATTGAGCTGGAAAACGATCTTTTTTGTTTTTATCTTACCGCAGCAAGCTTTTGTTTCTTTTTTACTCTTTTTGTCCATGGCGGGACCTCCTTTAAGTAGATTTCTTATCGAATTCAAGACTCCACAAAGAATGCACATTTTATAAATATCGTAAGTCAATAAACTGTCTGAGGTTAGAAACGATTGTGTATAATATCCCTGTTTGCGAAAAATGTCAACGAAAATTTAAAATAGACAAGAAATAATGAGTGGTCAACAGCTAATATGTCTTTTGGCCATGTTTCTTATGCCAGAAGCAAAAAAGCGATCGATTTTCCCGGATCAAAACTTTGCCACGAAGAACAACGGATGTTCTCCCACTTCTTTTCAAATGATCTGTTGAAACACATAACTCATTGAACCCATAACGTTTTGCATCCGCGATCGTCGCGCCAAAAACAATACGATCGATCCTTGCCCAATGACAGGCTGAAAAACACATCGGACAAGGCTCGCAGGTAGAATAGATGGTGCAACCAGAAAGATCGACCGTTCTTAACTTCTTACAAGCCTTACGGATAGCATCAACTTCCGCGTGGGCAGTGATATCAGTTGTCTTCCAGACACGGTTATGGGCTAACGCTATTACTTTATTTTTCCGAACAATGCAAGCGCCAAATGGAGTCTGGCCTTGACGAACACCTTGATAAGCTTTTTTTAACGCCAATCGCATAAATTTTATATCATCACTTTGCATGCAAACCTTTCCTGAAAAAGAAGTTATACTATTTTACCAAGAAGAATGTCGTCATGTCGCTCGCAAATCTCTACAGAACAAATACGGTTGCGAAGATCATCTTTTGACTGAACCTGAACCCGTAAATAATTATCCGTCAACCCTTTCCAAAAACCTTTCTTCTGTTCTTCAAAAAGGACCTTCTGTACCGTGCCGATGAAAAGATCTAAAAAGAGCTGTTTCTTTCTCAGTGATAATTGATGTAGGATATCGCTTCTTTTTTGAATGATTGTTTTTCCGACCTGATCAGGAAAATGTCGGCTACGCGCATGTTTTCGATTTGAATAACTAAAAACATGGAAATACGCTATCGGACTATCCGCAAGAAATTCATATGTTTGTATAAAATCATCCTCGGTTTCCCCGGGAAAGCCAACAATAACATCGGCCCCGATACACAGATCGTCAATATTCTGCGAAGCAAATTCAAAAAATGTCTCCAGTATGCCTGTAGTATATTTACGTCCCATCATCTGCAACATCCTATCGCTTGCACTCTGGATCGGAACATGCAAATGTCGACATAATTTTGTCTTTGTGCCCATCCAGAGAATGAGATCATCAGAGATCGTGTTGGGTTCCAGAGAAGAAATGCGAACACGTTCAAGGCCGTCAAGAAGCTCGAGCTTCTTGACAACGTCCAATAATGTTTTATCCGAGTTTGAATAGGAGCCGATATTGATCCCGGTCAAGACTATTTCTCGATACCCTGAGGACACCAAGGCTTCTGCCTCTTTGAAGATGTCGTAAAAATCACGACTCCTGGCCGGACCGCGAGCAAATGGCACTTCGCAATATGCGCAAAAAGATTCGCAGCCGTCCTGGACCTTTAAATTCGCGCGAGTTCGTGATGACTCTATCGCAGCCGCCGGCATAGTAAAGCTTTTGGGCGCTATTGGTCCGACGCGGATGTGAGGTTCACGCAGCAAAGGCTTCAGTTCTTCAATCAAAGAGATCAAATTCATCTTCTCTGCATTACCAACGATCCAGTGAACATTAGGAAGCTTTTTTAATTCTTCTTTCTGCGTTTGGGCCTGACAACCGATCAAGGCGATCTTTATTTTTGGATTATCCCGTTGAAGCCGTT
>CAZAOD010000030.1:10617-20356 GCA_964486675.1 uncultured Planctomycetales bacterium
CGTCTTGATCTCCTTGCTCTGTGACGGTGCAAGTGTTAATGATAGCAAGGTCCGCGACATTGTTTGTGGGCGCGACAACATAACCTTTCTGTAAAAAAAGATTTTTTAAGGCCGCTGTTTCCGACTGGTTCGATCGGCATCCAAGCGTATAAAATTTAACTCTCTGATTCATGCCTATAGTATAACGGCAAAATGCGACAATTCAATATGCACGGAAAAAAAATTAAGATATAATGGCGCCTATGAAAATAGGCAAGATCGAAATACATAATCCTGTTTTTTTAGCTCCCATGGAAGATGTTAGCGATACCCCGTTTCGTCTCATCTGCAAACGCCTGGGGGCTGATATCCTTGTAACCGAATTTACCAGCAGTGAAGCGCTGATCCGTAACGTCAAGACTGCCTTTCATAAGATCTCGATCCGTGATGAAGAGCGCCCTATTGGCGTGCAGATCTTTGGCTCTAATGAAGAAACAATGGCGAATGCCGCGCATATCGCAGAAAGTCTTCGCCCTGATTTTATAGATATCAATTGCGGATGCTGGGTCAGAAATCTTGTCGCCCGAGGTGAAGGCGCGGGACTGCTTAAGGATATCCCGAAACTTGAACGCATTATCAAGAAAGTCGTCGCGACCGTTACGGTTCCGGTCACGGTTAAAACACGCCTAGGGTGGGATCACGACAATATTGTCATCCTTGATGTGGCCAAGATCGTTGAAGAACAAGGCGCCAAGGCCCTGACGGTCCATTGCCGTACCCGTTCGCAGGGTTATGGAGGAAACGCTGATTGGTCATGGCTTGAAAAAATACGCAAAACCATCTCGATCCCATTGATCGCTAATGGTGATATCAAGACCCCCGAACACGCGAAAATCCTTTTCGAAATGGGCTGCGATGGCATCATGATCGGCCGGGCCGCGATCTCTAATCCATGGATCTTTCAGCAGACAAAGCACTTCCTGTTAACTGGTCAACACTTATCCGAAGCAACAATGCAAGAACGTATCGATCTATGCATCGAGCATCTTCGATTATCCGTTCAATTTAAAGGCAAGCGTACCGGTGTGGCAGATTTTCGGAAACACTATGCTGGATACTTAAGCGGCTTTCCGTTTATCGCAAGATTACGAGCGGGCTTGATCTCCCTAAACGACGCCGATGAAATCATACGTCAATTGCTAAATTTTAAACAATCTCTTACTTGGTAAACTTCTGCGACCTCAAGGACGTAATTTATATTTCGCGGCATAACAAAAACCCCTGGCAAACATGCCAGGGGTTTTTGTTAAACAAGACGAACGGGTCTGTATTTTCTTTATACGATCCCTTGATCGATCATTGCGTTGGCAACTTTCACAAAGCCGGCAATATTGGCACCGTTGACATAGTTGGTATACCCATTGTCTTCCTTGCCATAGCGAATACAATTTTCATGAATATTGATCATGATATTGTGTAGGCGCTCATCCACTTCAGCGCGCGACCATGACAAACGAAGACTGTTCTGACTCATTTCAAGGCCAGATGTCGCCACGCCACCAGCGTTGGCCGCTTTACCAGGAGCATAAAGGATCTTAGCCTCTTGAAAAACCTCAATGCCTTCTAAAGTCGTTGGCATGTTTGCCCCTTCCCCAACCGCGATGCAACCGTTTTTGACAAGTGTTTTAGCGTCGTCGCCAGTGATCTCGTTTTGTGTAGCGCTCGGAAATGCGACATCACACTTGACCGACCATGGTCTTTGGCCATCAAGATATTTACAGCCAAACTTATCTGCGTATTCTTTAATGCGGCCACGTGTAACATTTTTTAATTCCATAATGAATTCTAGCTTCTTTGTGTCGATCCCTTTTTCATCATAAATCGATCCATTGGAGTCTGACAACGTAACGACTTTCGCGCCAAGCTCGATCAGTTTTTCGGTTGTGTATTGCGCGACATTTCCTGAACCTGAAACAGCGCAAATCTTTCCTTTTAATGAATCTTTCTTTGTCTTGAGCATTTCTTGGACAAAATAAACACAGCCATATCCTGTTGCCTCTGGACGGATCAAGCTCCCTCCCCAATTCAAACCTTTTCCAGTCAGAACGCCTGTGAATTCATTGCGCAAGCGCTTGTACTGGCCGAACATGAAACCAATCTCGCGTCCTCCAACACCAATATCACCCGCGGGGACATCGGTATCAGGGCCGATATGGCGCTGTAACTCCGTCATGAAACTTTGACAAAAGCGCATGACCTCGTTATCTGATTTTCCTTTCGGGTCAAAATCTGAACCGCCCTTACCACCACCCATCGGCAATGTCGTTAAACTATTCTTTAAAACCTGCTCAAACGCCAAAAATTTTAAAATACCAAGATTCACGCTTGGATGAAAACGGAGCCCGCCTTTGTATGGGCCGATCGCGCTATTCATTTCAATGCGATAACCTTTGTTGATCTGGATCTCGCCTTTATCATCTTGCCAAGGAACGCGAAAAAGAATAACACGCTCCGGCTCGACCATGCGCTCTAGGATTTTGGCGCGCTCATAGCGAGGATTTTTCTCAATAAACGGCATCAACGAGTGGACAACTTCTTTTACTGCCTGATGAAATTCAAGCTCACCAGGATTCTTTTTAACAACTTGCTCTAAAAACAGATCGATCTTTTTACTCATACATCCTCCCTGTGGTTTGATAGATCATTTTTCGTCTTTTAAATATTGCGTGATCGCTCGAGCGGCCCGCTTTGCCATACCCATAGCTTCAATAACAGTCCCTTCTCCTCCTACGATATCACCACCGGCGTAAACACCTTTGATCGATGTTTGCATCGTTTCAGGATCAACAATGATATCCTTATTTTTATCAAGCTTTAAATCTTTTGTCGTACTGGTCAACATCGTATTCGCCTGCAACCCTAGAGCGATGATCGCGCTATCACACGGCGTATCAAACTCGCTGCCCTTAACAGAAACTGGTCGTCGACGGCCTGAGGCGTCAGGCTCTCCCAGCTCACAGCGCAGACATCGCAACGTTTGTACGCTTCCATCCTTATCACCTGAAAAAGCAACAGGTTGAACTAAGAACTCAAATTTAACACCTTCTTCTTTGGCATGCTCTATCTCAAGTCTTCGCGCCGGCATTTCAAGCTCGGTCCTCCGATAGAAAACCGTTGTATCTGGTTCGATGCCGTTAATACGCTGCAATCGGATCGCGACGCGTGCTGCGTCCATAGCGGTGTTGCCGCCCCCAACAATGATGATATGCTTACCGACATTGATCGGCGTATGATATTCAGGAAAACGAAAAGCCGCCATCAGATTCACACGTGTTAAGAATTCATTAGCGGAATAGACATTGCAGAGATTTTCGCCATCAATATTCAAAAAAGATGGGATCCCCGCTCCCAACCCTAAAAAGATCGCTGAAAAACCCTCTCGGAATAGTTCATCAAGCAGCTTCGTCTTGCCGATAATATAATTCGTGACGATTTTGACATTATATTTCTTTAGGTAATCGATCTCGAAATCAAGGATATTTCGAGGCAGGCGAAAAGGAGGGATGCCATATCGCAAAACACCTCCGGTCTTATGAAGACCTTCAAAAACCGTTACATCGATTCCTTGTCGAGCGAGCTCACCCGCGCAGCATAATCCCGCAGGACCAGAGCCAACGACCGCGACACGCTTTCCGACAAATTCTTTATTGTCTTCAGCAGGGCTTTCGATTCCTTCTCTGTTTCCAAAATCCCCAACGAATCTTTCCAAAAAATGAATATTGATCGCTCGCTCAGAAGCAAAAGGAGACCCTTTTTTCGTGAAAACGCAAGCCTTTCGGCACTGGTATTCTGCCGGACAAACGCGGCCGCAAATGGATGGAAAACTGCTTTTTTCTTTGATTGTAAGATAAGCTGATCGATAGTCTTTTTTCGAAAGATGGGCTATGAATCGTTTCACATCAATGCCAACGGGACAACCAGCGTTGCACGATGGATTCTTGCACTGAAGACATCGGGAAGCTTCCTGCAAAGCTTCTTCTTCGCTATAGCCAAAAACAACCTCGTCGAACGTCGACGACCTTTCAACAGCAGACCTTTCTTGAATCTTGATAGGTTCTTTCATTTCTTCGCCATTTCTGCTGCCAAACGGCAAGCGTGTTGTTCTTTATGCGCGTAAACTTTGTTTCGCTTTTCCAATCCAGCCCAATCAACTTGATGCGCATCAAATTCAGGACCATCAACACAAGTGAACTTCGCTTCACCGTCAACTGTCACGCGGCAACCACCGCACATTCCGGTTCCATCGATCATAATCGCGTTCAGAGAAACAAGAGTTTTCACATTAAACTCGCGTGTCGTTAATGCCGTAAACTTCATCATTGGGATCGGCCCAACAGAATAAACAAGGTCATATGAACTTTTTGCTAAGAGATCTCTTAAGATGTCGACTGTAAAACCTTTGCGTCCATACGAACCATCATCTGTTGCGACATGCAATTCATGCGAGGCGGACCTAAGTTCCTGCTCTAGGATCAACATATCTTTTGTCCGCGCGCCTAAGATAGTCGTAACATGGTTCCCGGCTTCCTTCATCGCGCGCGCAACAGGATAGATCTCTGCGATCCCAACGCCACCGCCAACCAAAATAACTTTTCCATATTTTTTTATTTCTGTCGGATGCCCTAAGGGTCCGACAAAGGCGTAAAGAGAATCTCCAACGTTCATTGATCCTAATAAAGTCGTGCTAAACCCTGCCTGCTGAAAGATGATCGTTACGGAGCCTTTACCTTGATCCGTATCAACAACGGTCAAAGGAACACGCTCACCTTGCTCGCTGACCATTACAACAACGAATTCCCCTGGTCGCGCCTTTGCCGCAATGTCGGGAGACAAAATTTTCATTTCAACAATTTTTGAGGTTGGACCATCTAAAAGTGTTCTTTTTGAAAGGATTTTCATTTTTTTGCCTATTTTTTGTGCAGATGTGGTTAAAAAAATACGAACTTCCTAAAAAAGAAAATAGGACGCCCATCGATTGGACGTCCTTGCCGCAATTTGTGTGATAATATTATATCTGCTTTCGATTGTCAATAAAAAACTATTTATTTTAAACGACCCTTAGCCTATCAACATCCTGTTCATACATATCTGCTGGACGCACGACCTCTGATGTCAAATCATTTTCCTTGCGCCAGAAGCAGATATCTACTAATTGATCCCGAAACTTTGAGTATCGTTTTACTAAAAAAGCTGCCTGTTCGATCGTTTCCGGGGATGGATCTTTTCCTTGCAATATCGCAAGTGGTCCCAGAAAATCTTTTAACTGCAAAATAACATCTTCCGGGCGCGCATACTCAAGAAGGCGAAAATTTTCGCCCTCATCTCGACCAACAATAACCTTATGATGATCTGAGAGACGAAAATGTCGCCCTACAGAAAGAAGAATGATCTCATGATAATCTTGATATCCATACATAAAAAGATCTTGTAGGCGTCTTGCGAAATTTTTATCTGTCAATAAACACCCTCCTCCAGTCGGTATATAATCCGTAATACCTAAATTTTTTGCAAGGCTTTGCAGTCCAGAGCGCGACCGTCCCGAAAAATCAAACAACTTTTCACGATCGATCACCCCACAGCTTTCCAGTTCTGTCGGCGCCAAAAGCTTGGCGGACAACGGTCGAAGAAGTTTTCCATTGAGGCCACTCTCCTTTTCAATATTCAAAAGTTGTTGACGGTTCTGCGACATCGGCCGTTGACCGAGAACTTCCCCTGTGATCACAAAATCCGCATCAGACGCTATCATAAATTCTTTTGCTTTTTGCAATTGATAAATATGGCAATCAATGCAGGGATTCATCGCCACCCCATATCCGTGCTTGGGCTTTTTGATCATCATCAGAAACTCTTCTCGGCAGAAAAAAACCTCCAAAGAAACGCTTAACTGATGCGCCATCGCAACAACAGCATCCGCTGGCCGATCAAGCCACGGAAGAACAAAATGCATGCCGTGAACTTCTACACCTAATCCTTGAATAATTTTAACGGCAAGCGCGCTATCAAGACCTCCTGACAGCAACCCAATAGCTTTTAAGGACTTCTGTGGATTTGTCTTTTTCATAGTGGCGATATCCTATCTTATCTATCGTCGTTATTCAAGTTTTTTATCTCGATAAAATTGTTTGCCACAAAAAAATATTTATGGTATAAAAGGAAATCTTAAAATCATTAAAAAGGTGTTTTATGAAAAAAGAAATAAAAACTGGAAAAATCTTGAATGGCGCTGAGATCCTTATCCAATGTCTTGAAAAACAGGGCGTTGAATATATTTTTGGGATCCCGGGCGGCGTTTCGATCCCGATCTTTGACGCACTTCTCACATCAAAGATCAAGTTCATTTTGACACGGCACGAGCAAGGAGCGATGCATATTGCTGATGGCTATGCCCGCGCGACAGGAAAACCAGGTGTGGTCCTTGTGACCAGCGGCCCTGGAGCCACAAATACTGTCACGGGCATCATGAACGCGCACATGGATTCTGTGCCTGTGATCGTGCTTTGTGGTCAGAGCGTTGTCAATCTCCTCGGAAAAGATGCTTTTCAAGAGGCGGATATCACAGGGATAACAATGCCGATCGTCAAACACAGCTATTTGATCAAATCGGCAAACGATATCCCGCGTATCCTTAAAGAAGCCTTTTACATTGCCTCAACTGGACGTCCAGGCCCTGTTCTCTTGGATCTGCCTAAAGATGTATCGGCAGGTCAATTCACTTCCTCTCTCGATCAGCCTATGGATATTCCTGGCTATGATTTTGCGACCAAAGGTAAAAAAACCGATATTCTCCAAATTGCCAAACTCCTTAAAGCCTCAAAAAGGCCTCTTCTTTTAGCTGGGCACGGCATTGTAATCGCCAAGGCAAGCGCCCAAATGAAGAAACTCGCTGAAAAACTACAAGCTCCTGTTGTAAGCACGCTCTTAGGCAAAGGTTCTTTTCCTGAAACTCATCCCCTATCTCTAGGAATGGTGGGAATGCATGGAACGGCATATGCGAATAAAGCTCTTACGCGATGCGATCTGATCTTCTCTATCGGATCCCGCTGGGATGACCGCATCAACGGGAACAACGCAGAATTTTGCGTAAACGCAAAAAAACTGCATATTGATATTGATCCTGCTGAAATCCGGAAAATAGTCATCCCTGATGCATATTGCGTTGGCGATGCGAAATATGTTTTGGAAGAATTGCTGGACATTGTAAGCCGACTTGACACAGATGAATGGGTTCAGGAAATCACTGCGTTAAAAAAAGATTTCCCCCTTCATTATGATACCTCTAAAGGCTTGACACCTCCCGTGATCATTGATGAGCTTTTTCAGCTAACGCAAGGAAAAGCGATCGTTGCGACCGATGTGGGTCAGCATCAGATGTGGAGTGCTCAGTTCTATAAATGTGACCAGCCGGATCAATGGCTTTCCTCGGGTGGAGCCGGGACAATGGGGTTTGGCTTCCCATCCGCCATCGGCGCTCAATTCGGCCGTCCGCAGGAGCTTGTTTTCGCTATATGCGGTGATGGTGGATTTCAAATGACCTTTTCGGAATTGGCGACCGCCGTTGTTCACAAGCTGCCTGTTAAGGTCATTATTATGGCTAATCGGTATCTAGGAATGGTGCGCCAATGGCAAGAACTCTTTTTTGACAATCGTTTATCTGGCGTGGAATTACAAGGAAACCCTGATTTCGTAAAGCTTGCAGAGGCATACGGCGCAAAAGGACTTTACTTAAACAGCGTGAACGATATTAAAAAAGTCCTTAACGAGGCGATCCTTCACAAAGGGCCGGTAGTGATCCAGGCTAATGTTATTCGTGAAGACAACGTATTCCCGATGATCCCGGCAGGCAAGGCCGCGCATCATATGATCATTGAGCCTCCAAAGAAAGAAAGAAAATAGCATGAAAAAAACAATTCGATCCAACAAGAATCAACATACCATTAGCTTGCTGGTCGCGAACAAGCCAGGGGTTCTGGTGCGCATTGCCTTAGTTTTTGCGCGTCGTGGTTTTAATATCGATTCACTTACCGTTTCACCATCGTTTGATGAGCGTTTTTCACGGATGACGATCACTGCACAAGGCGACCCCTCTACGCTTGAACAGATCATCAAGCAAGCGGGAAAACTGATCGATGTATTGAACGCTGAAGAGCACGCGCCAGAAAAAGGCATTGAAAAAGAGCTGGCACTTTTTAAGATCCGCTACAAAGCACAATCGAAAACCACCCTTGAGAAAATGCTCAAGAAATTTCACGCCCACATCGTTGAAAAGGCGGATGCATCCGTGATTATCGAACAGACAGGAACCAGTGGTGAGATCAACGGTTTAGAGGCCGAATTAAAATCTTTTGGCCTGATCGAGTTGGTACGCACAGGAAAGATCCTGATCGCCCGCGGCAACGAGCCAACCTAGAAGAACCAACCTATACCGAATAAAATACAATAAATAAAGCATGCTTGGACCGTAAGCCCAAGAGCTTGATTCATGGCATTCTTTCCTGAATCGCACGCAACAATCCGCATCGCGGGCAAAAGAAAAAAATAGACCGTTGTTGAGAGGAATGTTGCCTCATGCTGCAGCGTCAACAGATAAACAGAGCTCGGTAGAGTGCATGCAATAAAAATGAAAACATGGTACGCATGCCGCCCGAATTCTTTTCCAAAAAGAACAACCAATGTTTTTTTACTGACTATCTCGTCTCGATCGTGATCACGCAGATTATTGATCATCAAAACTCCCGCCGCAAATAATCCAGGAGCGATGCCCGCAAGCAAGATTGCCGGATTCATCTCTAAAGACTGAACGTAGTACGTACCAGCGACGGCAACAGGCCCAAAGAAAACAAAAACTAGAACATCCCCGAGCCCTCGATACCCCAAGGGCCTTTTTCCTGCCGTATAAAAAATTGCTGATGCAACTGCCGTGATGGCGATCAACGTGATCGGCCATCCGCCGCGCAGGATCAAATAAGCTGCTGGCACAAGAAAGAGCGCGATAACGATCTTAATAGCTATTTTCATCTCTTGAGCAGGGATCACCCCTACCAGGATCCCTCTCATTGGATCGTAATCCCCTTCCTTATCTGCGCCTTTCTTAAAATCACAATAGTCGTTTACAAGATTGACCAAAATATGGAGCAAGAAAGCTCCCAAAAGTGAAAAAAAAGCTGCCGGCCAACAGCCTACACCATCGGCAAAGGCCAGCAAAGTTCCAAGCAGAACGGGCGCGGCACTCAACACCAAAGAGCTTGGACGAATCGCCATAAACCATTTTTGCGCAAAAATCATCTCATTCATTTTCTTTTAAATATTTATCCGCTTCCATAGCTGCCACACAGCCTGACCCTGCTGCAGTAATGGCCTGCCGATAACGCTTATCCTGAACATCCCCACAGGCAAAAACACCTTTGATGTTTGTCTGGGTAGTCCCAGGCCTTGTCATGACATATCCATCCTCATCGACATCAATCTGCCCTTTCAGAAATTCTGTGTTAGGGCGATGGCCGATCGCGTAAAAAAGACCGCCAACATCCACAATCATCTCTTGTCCAGTATCCGCATGGCGCGTTTTGATCTTTTGGATCATCTTGTCTCCCAACGCTTCAACAACATGGGTCTTCCAAGCGATTTCTATCTTTTCATGATTCAAAATCTTTTCCTGCATGGCTTTTGAAAGAGACAGAAGGAGTACACCGTTTCTGTACCT
>CAZAOD010000031.1:0-334 GCA_964486675.1 uncultured Planctomycetales bacterium
CGCCTTGACCCTTAATGCCTGGGTCGATCCGATTACTTTTTTTGGGGTCGCGTTACATATCTGGCAATTGTTCTTGTTCCGGTCACATTGCTTCATTTGGCGCTGGTTGTCTCTGGCCATTATTACCAAAAGAGATTTTTCTATCAAAAACGATTCTTTGTTTGGATCGCCTATGCCGGGGTCTTGGTGCTGTTTTTTAAAACATGGGCAGATCCATTTTTTATTGGCATAGAGGAGTATCCCTGGGGATTTTCTCCGAAGGCAAAAGATGCCCATCTGATATTCTTAGTATATAGTTTCGCGTGTTTTACCTATGCGATCTTGGTTGTCGTTC
>CAZAOD010000031.1:344-14986 GCA_964486675.1 uncultured Planctomycetales bacterium
GTTCGTCATTATTTAACGTTCGTAAAGCTTCCCCAGCGTCGTAAAAGCGATTTTCAATATAGACGAAAGCTGGAACTGATCATAACGGCGCTCGTCCTGGCGATCCTTAGCAATTCGACAATATTGAACAACTATGGTATCGGCATTTATCCTTTTGGTCCCTTGACATTGTTTGGGGCGGTGATCGCGATGGGATACGCTCTCGTTAAGTATCACAACATCGCTTTTTTGCAAAAACTGCGCAAAATAGGCGGAGATATCAGGGATAAGGAGCAGGAAGTATATCTAGCGAACAAGCGTATTGAAAACGCTAAGCTGAGGCTTGTAGACGCAGGGAAGGCTTCTATTTTTGCGAGTATTAGCGCTGGTATTTTACACCAGATCTGTCAACCTATAACAGCTGTTCATGGCCTGGTGAAATTTATCAAGAAAGACATGAAGGAAGAAGATCCCCATTATAAATCCATAGATCTTATTTACGAACAGTCAACGTATATCAAGGAAATGCTCAATGATCTTATGGACCTTATGCGCCATAAGGAGGTCAAAAAGGAGACCATTGATATCAACCCGTGCATGGAGAGGGCTATTCGGTTGCTAAAAGATGAGTTTCGCATCAAGCGTATCGAGTGGGATTTTGATCCAGGCAAGGACCTTCCTAAAGTTTTTGGCGACGCGATACAGCTGCAGCAGGTTTTTATGAATATTTTGGTGAATGCGATCCACGCGTTAGGCTCTATGCCTAAAGGGGAGCGTCGTTATATCAAGATTGCCACGACGTATCCGGCTGATCAACGATCTGTACGGATCACTATAGAGAACACAGGGCCTGGCTTATCGGAAGACGAAAAGAATGCTATTTTTGAGCCTTTTATTTCTGGAAATGATGGCGCGGGCTTAGGGCTAGCCTTATGCAAGGATCTTCTATGCGATCACGGAGGCGATATTATTGTTGAAAATGTCAGCGAAGAAGAATGTAGCGGCGTGCGGTTTGTGGTTACCTTGCCGCCTGTCCACCTTTAGAGCCGTAGAAACTCCTGCCTAATGATAGATCAAGACATTCTTTAAAAGTTTCAGAAAGCGTTGGATGTGCGAAAACGCTCGTGGAAAATTTTTCCAGAGAGATATTGGCGCTGAGCAGAAGCTGTGCCTGGGCAATCAGTTCTCCAGCCTCGGGGCCAACGATCCCAGCCCCTAAGAGATTTTGTCCTTGATCATCTAAGATAAGCTTTGTCAGGCCGTCAACCCGATTCATGCTAACAGATCGGCCGTTAGCCGCCCAGGGGAATTTGATGACTTTGGTCTGGATGTTCTTTTGTTGCGCTTCTTTTTCCGTAAGACCGCAATAAGCGATCTCAGGGTCGGTAAAGACAACAGCCGGGATCGCAGTTTTTGTTTTGGGTTGTTCTACCCCAAGTAAAGAATTTACGACGAGGGTCGCCTGGTAGGCGGCTTTATGGGCTAACATAGGGCCTTCTGTGATATCGCCAATGGCATAGATAGCTTTGTCATGGGTTTGGCCAAAAGCGTTTGTTTGGATAAAACCTTTTTCTGTTAGCTGGATTTGTGTGTTCTCAAGGCCTAGAGCGGTTGTGTTCGGCTTGCGGCCTGCGGCAACAAGTGCCCGGTCAAAGGTCTGTCGGATCTCTCCCTTACTATTAGTGAAAATGACGTCAACGCCAGCGCTATTTGTGATCATGGACTTGATGATTGTTGACGTTTTGATATCGCTAATTTTTTTCTTGAAGGTGCGTAAAAGTACTGCTACAAGGTCCTGGTCGATTCCGGTTAGGACGTTGTCCATTGCCTCACAAATCGTCACTTGACTCCCAAACCCTGCGTAGATGCTTGCCATTTCCATTCCAATGTACCCACCGCCAATGACAAGCAGCGTCTTAGGGATTTCGACCAAGTCGAGCGCTTCGTTTGAGGACATGATCCTTAATGAAGGCTGGAAGTCGACAGCAAGGGGTGTTGGAAGCGAACCGGTTGCTATGACACATCGTTCAAATTCAAGGGTCTCTTTTGACTTATCAGATTTTTTAACAGAAATGGTCGTGGAATTTATAAAGCTGGCTGAACCTTGCAAAAAAGTAATTTTTTTTTGTTTGCATAGCTGTGTAAGGCCTGTGCTAAGTTTTGTTATGACGCCTTCTTTAAAGGAACGGATTTCATTAAGATCGATCTGAGGATCCTGAAAATGGATTCCACAATCTTTTGCCTTTTTGGCTTTGTTAATTGTCTGGACGAGAGATAGAAGGGTCTTTGAAGGAATGCAGCCTCGATGCAGGCATGTTCCTCCCAGGACAGGGTCTTGGTCGATCAGCGTGACCGCAAGGCCTTGATCAGCGGCTAAGAAAGCAGCTGTAAATCCTGCCGGGCCGGCGCCTATGATAATCAATTGTTTTGCTGGAGGTGCATTCATGAGTTTCTAAAGTGCCGAAAAAGAGACCTGCTCGCGCTTTTTTGAGAAATGATGGGAAGCGCGCACGCTCAGCTTCCCTTATAAATTTTATGCCGAAGGAGAGATCTGCGCGCACCTTCCTTAGAAAAGTTTTTGTGAAGTGCGCACGCTCAATTTTCTTCCAAATTATTATAGAGTAAATTGAGGTGACTCTCAATCCCAAAGGGAACTACGCTCTGAATGTAAAGCCTCGCGTCTGTGTCCGTTTTCCTCTTAAAAGATTTAGAGGTAATGGATGCGCTTCGACTTCCTCTAAAATATTAATGCCGAAGGAGAGATTTGAACTCTCAATCCCAAAGGGAACTACGCTCTGAACGTAGCGCGTATGCCAGTTCCGCCACTTCGGCAAAATCTTATTCTTTCAGAGTATATCGACAAAAAAGCATTGTGTCAATTATTCCCACAAAATCAAATATTCGGATCTTGAAGCCTTAGGGAATTCTTGATTTATGTTATAATAGCGCCATGTTTGAAGCTGGTTTTCAATCCATTTTGTTGGCACCGTTGCGCATCTTTTTGATGGGGGCAGCGGGATATATTTTTGTGAAAGCGAAAATTATACCCGAAGAGGTCCTGGACGCGTTAAACAATATTTTGGTGTGTCTTTTTCTGCCATGCATGATCGTTTATGAGTTTTTAACGAAATTCACCTTTGCCGCGTACGGCCATTGGTGGGTATTTCCTTTGATGGGAATAGGCATATCACTGGCAGGGCTTTTTTTATCAGAGATCTTTGTTTTTGCCTTACGAAAAAAAGAAGTGAAGAATGAATTTTTATCATTATGCGCTTTTCAAAATTCTGGCTATATTCCATTGTTGATCGCTGAAGTTATCTTGCCACCGGCTCAAGCCGCCGAGATGTTCATGTATATTTTTCTTCTTCTTGTTGGATTTAACTTTCTTGTCTGGTCTTTGGGTGCCAATTTGATCTGCGGGAAAGATCGATTTGCGATGCGCTGGGAGGATCTCTATAATCCTCCGATCTTAGCGACTCTTTTATCATTAATGGCTGTTTTCTTTGGATTGAACCGCTTTGTCCCTGATTTTGTCATGGATGTTGTACAGTCATTCGGCGTGTGCACGATGCCGGTCGCGATGTTCGTTGTTGGGGGAAGTCTGGCAACGATCAAGATCCGTGATAACACTTTTAAGCAGGAGATAGGGATAACTATTTTGTTCAAACTTTTTTTGTTCCCGCTTTTAACCCTTGTGTTATTATGGGCATGGCAGGTGCGTTCGCTTTGGGGGCTTCTGGCCATGATCCAGGCAGCTGTTCCAAGCGCGGTAACTCTGACGGTCATCGCCAAGTATTACAAGAAGGATGAGCGCTTTATTAATCAAACGATCTTTTATACTCACATTGTCGGGCTTTTGAGCTTTCCGATCTTTTTGATCCTTTATAGGAAATTTTTAGGGTGATCATATGGCAACAGGAAATATTTCAACAAATCGAAAGGCTTTTCGAGATTTTCATTTCGCGGACCGCTGGGAATGCGGGATCGAACTCAAAGGCGGTGAGGTTAAGTCCATGCGCCAGGGCAATGTGAATTTTAAGGACAGTTTTGCCCGTGTCGATGGGGAAGAAGTATTTTTGTATAATCTGCACATCCCGCCCTACGCGCAAGCCTCTTTCTTAAATGAAGACCCCGATAGACCGCGGAAACTTTTGCTGCATAAAAAAGAGATCAAAAAGATCTTTGGCCTGACAACCCAGAAAGGCCTTACGCTTGTTCCAACCAAGATCTATTTTAACAAGCGGGGATTCCTCAAGGTTGAGCTCGCGCTTGGCAAAGGCAAAAAACTTTACGATAAGCGCGATGATATCAAGAAGCGCGAAGCGCAAAAACATATAGACCGCCTGATCCGTTCTCACCAAAAGCAGCGCTAAATACGCCATCCTTTTATTTTTTACTTTTTTACGCTATAATCTCTGCCGCAAGATCTTTGACATGGGGGTGACAGGCTTCGACTTGAGTTTGACAGAATAGTCGTGGCATGCCGAGGACGCCCGGTGGGCCTCGTTAAACATCTGGGCACAACTAAACGCAGATAAACTCATTGCGCAAGCTAACGAGATCGTTGAACCGATCTTCGCTGGCGAACCAGTCCTCGCCTAATTAGGTGAGGCCCTTTTGCAGGTTTTCGCCTGCGGATTTGCAAAAGGCCATTAGCAGGCTAGCCGTTATTTTTGCCTTTGGGGTAACGGTGAAGTTTAAAAGGATAGCTTTTTGCTGGTCCTGTTTGTCGGAAGGGCAAAAAGCGAGATGCAAGAAGACAAACTAAGCATGTAGAGGCTTCTATTGTGTAACCCAAGGACGCGGGTTCAATTCCCGCCACCTCCACCAAATTTCCATAAGTTTTCGTTTTTGGAAGAATTTGGCAGGGACTTCGAAGATCGAAAGATTTTCTGATCTTCGAAGCCCGCTACAGCTTATTTTAAGAAGACCTGACAGGCATCTTTCACAGATCAAGCCTCATTAAGGGATGCCGCCTTGGTTGTATCTTGTAGCTTATCAGAAAAACAAAAAGCCCATCAAAAGATGGGCTTTTTTGAAAGGATCGTTTTATTCTGCGGCGTGGGTGATATACGCAGCCCAATCCCAGACTTTCATCTCAGAATCATTCTCTGCGCCAAAACCGAAACAAAGGTTTTCAGGGGAAATAGGCGGGCCAAAGTTTTGAAAAGCGCTAAGGAAAATCGGCAGGTCAAAAGATTTACCGTAGCCATAATGAATTTCTTTTGTTTGGAATATTTCAAAGTTAAAGAATCCCGTGTCGTAATTATAAAAAGCACCAAAGAAATATGTTCGGTCGGGCACTAGTTCATAGAAGGATTGCTCATAGGTTTTGATGATGTTGCCGTTGGTATCATACTCTACGACCGTCAGAAGGTTGTTTTTGACATCCATCGTTAATTTGTAGCCATGGTGTTGACTGAGGAAATTTTCAAAAAGCCATATATATGCTTTTTGAGAGCCTTTGCTTCCAACGCTAAATCGAGCACTAAGGCAGTATTGCGCGGGATCTGGAGCGCTGCTATGGTCAACAAAGAAAGAGACCATTTTAGGTGTACGGGTTTGGATCTCTAGGGGGTTTGCATGCAGGGATATTTCATCGCCTGTGCGCGTCACATTGGTCCCTCCTGAGACTACCTTCAGATAAATATTCGCTTTTTTCAGTATCCAATCTTTTGATTCTTCTCCTGACAATGTTTCCATTATCTTTTCAGGGCTGTCGATGGATACTGGCTCCAAAAGAATGTCTTTGGCTAAATTTTTCTGCGCAAAGCCCTCAGAAGGTACAAGGCACAGGGTCGCACACATAAGAAATAAAATAATTCGATTCATGCATTTCTCCTTTTTTCCGTGGCTTTATTGAGATCTCTTAAAGTATATATTGTATTTTTGTGAAAAAAAGGCCAAAAGTTCCAAAACAGGAAATGTTTTCACTCCTGGTTGATATAAAAATATTTTAAATTGTTAAACATTAGATCATATAAATGTTATCATAATAAAAATTCTTGTTTGTATTGATGTCCCGCGAAGCTTTGCCTTTCCGAGATCAGGTGGTAGATTATAAAATGTAATTGTTACATGTCACTTAGCGACACTTAACCTCTAAATATCCAATGAAAAGATTCCCTCAGCACCCAAAAGGTAATTATCACCTGCGCCATTCTGCCCATTCCTCGCGATACTCGTCGCCTCGCCCTTACGTTCCTCGCGTGATTGATGAGGCTGAAAAACGTTTTTTTGCCGGAACAGCCATTGACCCATCTCCGCGCATCAGGCTCGAAGATGGTTTTTCGGAGCTTACCATGCGGGTGATGGACCTGATCTGTCCTATCGGCATGGGTCAGAGAGGGCTTATTGTGGCCCCTCCAGGATCAGGCAAAACAACATTATTGAAGCATATTTGCCAGGCCGTTTCCAAGAGTTGCCCTAGCATGAAAAGGTATTGCTTGCTGATCGATGAGCGTCCTGAAGAAGTGACGGATTTTCGGCGTAACGCTTTGGCGGAAGTTCGCTGGTCTTCCTCTGATCAACCGTACGACCATCACGTCGCAACAGCTAATGAACTTATGCAACAGGCCTATCGCGAAGCTGGGGCCGGTGAGAATGTCATCGTTCTTATTGATTCATTGACGCGTCTTGCGCGCGTGCATAACGCGGAAAGACCCTCCGGCGGGCGGACTCTTTCCGGAGGCGTTGACGCAAGGGCCCTTGAGGTCCCAAGGCGGATCTTTGGGTCAGCGCGCAAGATCGAGAACGGAGGGTCCTTGACGATCCTTGCGACGATCTTAGTGGACACAGGAAGCCGTATGGACCAGGTGATCTTTGAAGAGTTCAAGGGAACTGGCAATATGGAGATAGTCCTATCGCGGGATATTTCCAATCGTCGCATTTTTCCGGCTATTGATATTTCAAAGAGCGGAACACGCAAGGAAGAATTACTATTCGCTAAAGATGAAGCAGCCCAGATCAAGAGACTTCGCTGCGCTCTTGCGGGCTTAGGGCCTGTGGAGGCAGCTCAGATGTTGATCGAGAAATTAAGAGCATATCCAACTAACAGCGATCTATTGTCGGCTGTCAGCAAGGTCGTTTAAAGAAAGCTATGACTTTTGATGTCTGATGATAAAATGATATTGATTTTAACAGATCTGATCTCTTTCATATGAGGCATATGAGAATTCCATTGTTGATATTTTTTCTTGCGATCACATCTCTTTCAGCCTGCGGTAATCGAAAGTGCGATGTTGAAAAATGTCATGGGCTGGATATGTCATGCGCGATGGTAGAATTTCCTAGAGCGTGTACGGCCATTTATCAACTTGGAGATTTTTGTCGTCAGTATGCTGCGTGCAAGATGATCAACGGCCATTGTCAACTTGTTAAGGAAGACAGGTTTGATACATGTGTTGCTTGCGTGCAGGCCTGCGCAACTAATGCGGAAAAGCAGGATCCTTTCGCATGCGAGCAACGATGTCGCAGCGATCAAGCGCCTATCTCAGAAGAAAAAAGCGTGAAAGCGATCTTGCGAGAAGCTTTCAAGCTTCGACTGGGAGAGACGGCCTTGATCGTAGAGGAAAATCTGAAAATTGTGTTTTTGCGTATTGTGGAAGACTCCCGCTGTCCTGAAGACGCGCGATGCGTGTGGCAGGGTATCATTAAGATCCGCCTGAGGGTCTTTCAATCGGATGATCTTTTAGGGGAGATCGATATCTCTGATGGGGATTTTCCTCATCTGGATTTTGCGTCAGGACCCACCATAGACGCATATACCATAAAGTTTATTTCTTTTGTGGACGATGTCGCAATGATTATGGTTACAAAGGACTAGGTTAACATTTTTTTCAACTCAAGAATATGAAGAGAATTTTCCTTACATCAATTATTTTAATTCTTTGCCTGTTATTAACGAACGCGGCTGGTGAGTCATCCTTTGGCCTAGTCGCTCTTTCAGGAAAGGTTAACACCTCTGAGATCGGAGGCAGGGATCTGTATGTTTTCTCTGTTTGGAACGGGGAGAGGAAGTCTTTTGTGGATGCCCAGGGAAATTTTTCTGTAAATGTCCTATCTCACAGTCGTCCTCAAAAGATCTCTGTGCGTGACCGTCAGGATAAGATACGCGCCCTTGCTCTTGTTTTTTCGCAGAGGGAGAAATCAATCATCCTAGATGCGCGGTCAACCGCTTTTGCTGTTGTTCTCGGGGATCCTGAGGTCTTTAGGGGTCCGCAGGATATCGAAAAGATCTATTCTTATGTAAGTTCTGCCCCTTCTTTTCAGCAGCTTGTCCTTTTTCTGAAGAAAAACCTTCCCACCCAAAATCTTGAGGTTTTATCTAGGGATAGAGCGTATATTGATCTTTTTGAAAGGTGTAATCGCGAGATCTTTCAGGAAGATCGTTTTGCTATCAGAAAATCTCTTCAAGAGGCTCAAGGCAAGCTGGAAAAAATACTTCAACAATGATCCTGAAGCGCGTTTAACGAAAGTGTTCCCGTGGTGTCCATTACCTTAAAAAAGATCCAAAGCACCGCAGCGATCATCAGCTTAAAAGTTTTTCTTCGGATGTTCCAGTGTCTGCCGAGATGGTGTACGCATGCGATATTCGCGGTCCTTTTTCCCATCGCGTACTTTGGTATCCGTCAGCTTGTCGGTATTTGCCGTAAGAATTTATATCGCGTTTATGGCGGATCAAAAACGCCCAAGGACTACCAGGCCATGACAAGATCGTGCTTTAGAGAGATGGGGCACTCGATGCTGGATATGCTTTATTTTGTTCGTCGTCCACAGGCGCTTAAAGATATCACGCGTGTTCATGGCGAAGACTACTTGAGAGACGCCTTAAGTAAGCAGCGAGGCGTTATTGTCGTAACGGCGCATTTAGGTAATTTTCCACTCATGTTCCTTTCTTTGGTGTCTTTGGGATATAAGGTCAATGTCGTCATTCGTTCAATGCGGGATAAGGAATTTAGTAAGTTCATGTATGATCTTTGCGCGCTGTGGGGGATTCGCATGCTGGAGACTTTGCCTCAAAGAACCTTTCTTAAGGAAGCGCTTAACGCCTTGCACCGAAACGAACTACTTGTGATCTTGCTTGATGAGGTGGTTCCGCCCCAAGAAGGCGTCCAAGTATCTTTTTTAGGGACTGAAGTTACCCGCGGCACAGGGCCTATGCTTTTTCATCAGCGCACAGGATCAGATATTGTTCCAATGTTCATCGCTCAAGATGCAGAAGAAAGTTTTCAGATCTTCATTGAGCCTGCCCTTAAGATCGATGGAGGATCTGACGCGCAAGAAACCATGAGAAATCATATCGCGCAATTAACACAGATCACAGAGTCTTATATCCGTCAATATCCAACCCAGTGGGGTGGATGGCTCAATAAGCGTTGGATTTCGCAAGGAGCTTAGCTTCTAGAAGATGATCGATTAGAGGGCAAAGCCGTAGGCGCATAAAATATTTTATTGACAAAATAGCTTTCATCAGCCATACTTGGCTCTGAGTTCATAAGGGAAAAGAAGACTTGGCCGGAAGGCAGAAGGTTTTGCCTTTCGGTTTTTTGTTTTCTTGCTTTTTCCCGGGCTCAAGTATGATAGAAAGGAGGTTAGGTATATGGTTAAAGGTACAGTAAAGTGGTTTAACAGTCAAAAAGGTTATGGCTTTATTTCTCCAGAATCTGGCAAAGATGTCTTCGTGCATCATAGCGAAATTCAGGGTGAAGGTTATAAATCTTTAGATGAGGGCCAGGCGGTCGAGTTTGAGATCACGCAAGGTCCTAAAGGCGAACAAGCCAAGAGCGTTGTAAAATTATAAAGCGTAATCTTAAAAATTACGGTTTGTAAACGCTATCAAACAAGGGCGGATAGGAAAATTCCTATCCGCCCTTGTTGTTTATCCATATGAAATCATGGACAGGATTTTTGTGAACTGATAGAATGAGCGCATGAAATTTAAGAAATTCCCATTTAATATGATCAATGCTTTTATCGTTCTCGCTTTAGCTGTTGGCGTCTTTTATTCCGGATATCACTTTTATCAAAGGTTCATCCAAGAAAAGAAGATCCTTCAGCAGATCATTGAGCGTCTTCAGGCAGATTCTCGTATCGCAGAAGTTGTTGTGACTGATGTCGGCTATGACCCGATCCTGCAGAAGCCGATAACTACCATTAAATTTTTGGAATTTGATAGCCTGGGCAAACCCCTTGCACCAAGATATTTTACCTTTTCAGGGAATCTTATCCAGTTTCAATCTTTTGTTGTGCGTTTCGATGACGCCTTGGTCGCTTCTGGCGATAGCCTAAAAGGCAAAAGCGTTTATTTGTTCTGGAAGGTTTTTGTCTTGGAAGGGAAGAATACCCAGGAATATATCATCACGCCCATAGAGGAGATCCCGCGAGGCTACAAGCTTGAAGGAGCCGCGAGCACGTTCGAGAAGCGCCTTTGGGAGGAATTTTGGGATTATGCTTTGTACTCTCAAGCGGCCACTCATCAGCGGATCAAGAACGCCCAGATCGAAGCGCCTGGAAAAAAGTTCGTTCCAGGTATCCTTTATACGCTTCGTATTGAGCATGATGGAGGGATCCGAATTGATGTGTCTGATATTCCGGAGATCCTTAAAGGCGAAAAGGTTCTGCCGTTTTAGTTCTGGTTAATAACCCAGGAAATGATTTTTTCCGAGAGCTTTTTATAATCATCAAGTGAAAAGATCTTTTCAGCAAGACTTAAATTCTCAAGCACTTCCAACTCCCCATCTTTTTTGCGGGCAAGAAAAACGTAGCGTCCCGCGTAATGATAGCGTTTTGTTGCTGTTAGCGCGATCGCGAAATTGCTTTCGTTAAACTTTCCGTCAACTTCTTCCACCGTTAAAAAAACGATCCGATTGTTGCGGATCAAGATAGGAGTTCCGCTCATAATGTCAAATATAACATCGGTTGTTTGGTTGACCATAAAGTCCAGCTTCTCTTGATGTCCATAAAAAAGATAGTTATCAAAATCCTGGATAGGGCCATAGCGGTGGAAGGAAGGGTCAAGTAGAAATGTCGCGCTAGTCCTCTGGTCATGGATAGCGAGCGCTATATGACTGGATTGAGGCTGCAAGAAGAATCCTGATTCAGCCACTTGAACAAACTCGATATCAAACTTTCCGCCAAAAAGGGATTTTACCTTTGGGTATACGAAGGAAGCAAGTTCCCCGCAAAGCCCATAACGATTTTCATCTAAGATGATGTGGCCATTTTTATCGAAGCGGTGAATATTCTTTAGCCGCCACTGATGTGTGACAAAGTCAATGTGAAGGCTGACATCATCGCGCAAGAGAGCTTGCAACCCTGAGTATTGCAGCGGCTCTATTAAGGATGTGATTTCATCATAGAATGGGATTTCTTGTGTTGGCAGCGAGAGATCCTCGGCTACTGTTTCTTCATGCGCTTTCTGATGAGGCTTAAGCGCGAAAAATAAAGTTGTCATGATCGCCAGCAGGCTGATAAGGGCGAGCATGAGCGAAAGCGTTTTGTAAAGACGAAGTTTGTCTTGAAAGAATGTCATAAAAGGATTACGCATATCATTTGATAAATTATATCATCTTGTGGAAAAGTCAACTATTTTTTCCACCCTCCGCCCATCGCCTTGTAGAGGTTGATCATAGCGTTCAGAAGGTTTTCTCTTGTTTGCGCGTAGGCCAGATCGACGGCAAAGAGATTGCGTTGAGCGTCCAATACTTCCAGGTAATCAGTATAGCCATTATCATATCGCAGCCAGGCTAGCGTAGCATATTCTTTGAGGCTTTCTAGCTGTTCTTCTTGTGACCGTAGTTGATCCCGGGCTTGATGTTGCGCAACCAAAGCGTCATTGACCTCGCGAAAGGCATTTTGGATGGCGATAAAATAATTGAATAACATTTCTTGGCGTTGCGCTTTGGCGATCCGGACTTGATTCTGGATCTTTCCTGCGTTAAATATCGGCCCAGCGACCGAGCCGATATAGCTCCATGTTTGCGCAGGACCTGTAAAAAGGTTTTTTAGCTCAGCACTCGATGTCCCTAGGGCTCCTGTCAGGCTTATAGTTGGGAAGAACTGGGCCTGTGCGGCAGCAATACGCGCATTCGCAGCCACAAGCTGTTGCTCAGCTTGCAAAATGTCCGGGCGTTGTTCAAGAACATGCGAAGGAAGGCCCTCAGGAACATAGGGTAGCGTGAGCTCATCAAATGTTTTTCCTTTCGGGATGGGCCCTGGATTTTGTCCTAGAAGAATGCTGAGAGCATTTTCTTGTTGCGCGATACTTGCTTCAATGCTTGGGATCAGGGCAAGTGTTGCGTAGTATTCTGATTTCACTTGCAGCAACTCTACCTGAGAGACCAAACCACCTTCAAAGCGCGCTTGAAAGAGCTCAACAGAATCTTTGCGCGTTTGCAGTGTTGCCTTGCTGATCTCCAATTGTCGATCTAGGCTCAAAAGATGAACATAAGCGCTGGCCACGCTTGAGACTAGGCTTAAGACGATCGCGTTTTTTGCTTCTTGCATGCCCAGCAACTCTGCTCGCGCAGCTTCTGCCAGGCGGCGCATCTTTCCCCAGAGGTCAATTTCCCAGGAAAGATTGATATCCGCCAAGAAATTATTAGAGACAGGATCGACGGAAGAGCTTAGAGGAGTAGAGCCCACTCGAGTGACGCGTTGACGTCCGCCTGTTGTCTGTCCTGAGATTTGCGGAAAAAGGTCTGATTTCTTTTCTTGGTAGCGAGCCAGATATTCATCTATGCGAGATGTTGCTTGTAGAAGATCAAGATTTTGATGAAGAGCGGTTTGAATGAGCGTATTGAGGACTGGGTCTTCAAATTGTTCCCACCACAGGGCATTTGCCACTTGGCGAGCATCGGCTTCATCGATTCTCCATGACCCCGGAACGACGACCTGAGGCCGCTGATAGTTCTTGCCGACAAGACAGCCGTTGAGGGCGACAACAAGCAGGAGGCCCAAGAAAAGTCTGCATAGGGTTATTTTTTTATCGATATTAAGGCTTGGCATTCTTTATTATCGGACAGCGATCCTGTGATGAGGATGTCTTTTGTCCTTTTCTTTCAATGATGTAAAAAAGAACAGGAATAAGAAAGACAGCTATCGCTGTCGCCGCCGCCATTCCTGCAACAACGGCTGTTCCCATGATCTGGCGAGAAATAGCTCCTGCTCCTTGCGCTGTGGCCAAGGGCAAAGATCCAAGGATAAAGGCAAAGCTTGTCATCAAGATAGGTCTTAAGCGCAGCTGAGCGCCTTCAAGGGCAGCATCAACCAAGGACAGGCCTTGCTCGTAGCGCATTTTTGCGAATTCAACGATGAGGATAGCATTTTTAGCCGCAAGTCCGATCAACATGACAAGGCCTATTTGCGCGTAAATGTTGTTTTCCTGTGCGCGAACCCAAAGCCCTAAAAAAGCTCCCATGATCGCGATAGGTGTTCCCAATAGGACGCTGAAGGGAAGCGACCAACTTTCATATTGCGCAGCAAGGATAAGAAAGACGCACAGCAGAGAGAACGCGAAGATCATAGCGGGTGAAACGCCTTGTTGGGCTTTTTGCTCCTGATAGCTCATCCCCATGTAGTCAAAACCCATTTCTTGTGGCATGGTCTGATGAAAAACTTCTTCGAGCGCTTTCATGGCTTGTCCGGAGCTAACGCCTTTTGCGGCGATAGCGTTGATCTGGGCACAGCGATAAAGGTTGTAGCGCATCGTGAACTCTGGGCCATTCATGGAGCGAACGGAGGTCAGTGATGATAGCGGGACCATGTTCCCGTCGTCGTTGCGAACGAAGAACTGGCTTAGGCTTTCTGCTTTTGTGCGGTAGGCGCCTTCGGATTGAACGTAAAGCTGCCACTGTCTTCCAAAGCGATTGAAATAGTTGACAAGGATCCCGCCCATGAACGATTGCAAGGTTTTATAAACATCTTCAAGACGCACACCTTGCTTTAAGACTTTTTCTCGGTTGACATCAACAAAGATCTGAGGGATCGTTGGCAGAAATGTCGTGCTGATCGTTGCGAATTCTGGACGTTTACGCGCCGCCTCCAGGAATGTGTTGACGTTCTTTGATAGAAAATCCATGTCTTTACCAGCGCGGTCCTCAAGAATGAATGTTACGCCTCCAGAGGTTCCAATCCCGGGGATCGCTGGAGGTGAGAACGCGAAACCAACACCTTCAGCGATCTTTGACATTTCTTTATTTAGATGGGCTGTAATGGCGCTTAGCTGTGTTTGCGGTGTTTTGCGCTTATCCCACTCTTCAAGAGCGATAAAGAAGAAGGCGCTGTAGGTATTGTTCACTTGACTTAACATGCTATAACCGATCACAGAAGAGTAGTATTGAATCCCAGGTGTTTGCTCAAGGATATTTTCGATTTTTTTGACCATTTCCCCAGTGCGCTGCAGAGATGCTGCGTTGGGAAGCTGAACTCCGGCGAACAGATATCCTTGGTCTTCTTCGGGGAGAAATCCTGAGGGTAATATTTTTCCAAGACCCATCGTTGCCAGAAAGGCAAAAGCAAGAAAGATGACCGCGATAAAACTTTTACGGATCAAGATGCGACAAAAGTGTACATAGCCATCCGTAACATTGGCAAAGACACGGTTGAACATATTATAAAATTTCTGCAAGAAACCATATGCTTCTTTTTTAGGCCTCAACAGA
>CAZAOD010000031.1:14996-18248 GCA_964486675.1 uncultured Planctomycetales bacterium
AGAAGGCTCGCGAGGGCAGGGCTTAGCGACAGAGCGTTGAACGCGGAAAGCAGAACAGAGATCGCGATCGTTACGGCAAATTGCTGGTAAAGACGCCCTGTGATCCCTGGAATGAAGGCTGTAGGAATAAAGACCGCGGCAAGGATGATCGCGATGGCCACAACTGGCCCGGATACTTCTTTCATGGCTTTGAGCGTCGCGTCTTTAGCGCAAAGCCCGTTCTCAATATGGCGTTCCACAGCTTCCACAACGACGATCGCGTCATCAACAACAAGGCCTATCGCCAAGATAATGCCAAAAAGAGAGATCGTGTTCAAAGAAAATCCAAACAAGGGAAAGAAGGCGAACGTGCCGACCAGAGAAACAGGAACGGCCATGAGAGGGATCAGCGTCGCCCGCCAGCCCTGCAGAAAAATAAAAACAACAATGAGAACAAGGAATAGCGCTAACAATAAGGTGATCAAGATCTCTTTCATTCCTTCTGTGACTGCGAGGGTCGTGTCAAGGGCGACCACGTAATCTAAGTCATTAGGAAATTGTTGTTTAAGTTTTTCCATGAGATCTTTTGCCGCGGTCGCTGCTTTTACAGCGTTGCTTCCAGGCAGCTGATAGAGCGCCACAAGGGCCGCTGTTTTTCCATTCAGGCGGCTGACAACATCATAAGCCTGCGCGCCAAGCTCGATACGGCTGACATCTTTGAGGCGTACGATCGATCCGTTCGGTTCCGCGCGTAAGACGATATCGCCAAATTGCTCCGGAGTTTCCAGGCGTCCTTGCGCGCGTACAGCGTAAGTGAATTCTTGACCAGAGGGCGCAGGCTCTCCGCCTATTTTTCCGGCAGGATTAACAGTGTTCTGCGCGTTAATGGCAGCCACGATCTCAGGGATCGTGATGTTCAATTTTGCTAATTGGTCAGGTTTGACCCAGATGCGCATGGCGTATTGGCCAGCACCAAAGATCGTGATGCTGCCGATCCCCGGGATGCGGTTTAGCTGATCGCTAAGGTTGATGTAGGCGTAGTTCGCTAAGAAAATATTATCATACGTTCCATTTGGCGAATATAGGGCGAACATTACAAGGGGGGAGGCATTCGACTTTTGCACAGTGATACCCGCTGCGCGCACATCCGCGGGAAGCTGTGACTCTGCTTGGGATTCACGCATTTGCGCGAGGATCTGGGCTGTATTGGGATCCATTTTTACATCAAAATTGACGCGCAAGAGAGCTTGGCCGTTGTTAGCGTTAATGGAATACATGTACTGCATGTTGTCAACGCCGGACATCTGCTGTTCGATGGGCGTCGCGACAGATTGTTCTAAAGTAACAGCGTCAGCCCCCGGGTAGGTAGCGCGGATCATGATCTCAGGAGGGATGATATCCGGGTATTGCGCAATGGGAAGGCCTGTCAGGGCGACAATTCCGATCAAGACAATTAAGATCGCAATAACGATCGCGACGATAGGCCGGTTAATAAAGAATTCAGACATGCAGGATCAATTCTTTTTTTAGGATGTTAAATTATTGCGCTGTGTTGGTTTTAGCTGGATCCGTTGCGCCAAAAGGTTGTGTCTTAACGGTCATTCCAGGCCTTACCTTTTGCGTGCCTTCGGCAACGATCACATCATCGGCTGCCAATCCCTGATCAATGATCCAGAAAGAGTCTATCCGCTCCCCAGCCTTCACCGTGCGAATGTCGATCGTGTTGTCGTTACGGACAACGGCAACTTGAAAAAGTCCCTGCATTTCTGTTACGGCGCGCTGTGGAACGAGAATAGCGTTTTTCTGAACACGGATCATCGCGCGTACTTTCGCGAATTGTCCTGGGCGCAATAAATTGTTTGGATTTGGAAAATGCGCGATAGCAAGGATGGTTCCAGTTTTAGCATCGATCTGCCGATCGGCAGAAACGATCTTGCCGGTCTCTGGATAGACCGTCCCATCCGACAGGATGAGGTTTAAGGGAATATTTTCCCAGGAGATTTTTTTGCCGGCAGATTGCAAGTATTCTTGCTCACTGATCGGGATATAGACTTTGATAGGGTTCAGATTGGAAACGGTTGTCAAGATCTCGTTTTGATTAGGCCCTACAAGATCGCCGATCTGGGCCTTTGCTGTTCCAGCAATGCCGTCGATCGGCGAGCGGATATTGGTAAAGCCGAGGTCGAGCTGTGCTTTCTTTAAAGATGCCTTGGCCGCCGCGACCGCGGCTTTGGCTGTTTGTTCAGCGCCAGTAGCATCGTCGAGGTCTTTTTGGCTGACGGCATTCTTTTCCGCCAGGGGTTTGATGCGATCGAGGTTCGATCTGGCCGTTCTCCAGCTTGCTTCAAAGCGGGCGAGATCTGCCTTTGCTTGAGCGACATTTGCCTCAAAAGTGCGAGGGTCGATCTTAAACAGGAGCTGGCCTTTTTTTACCAGGCTTCCTTCATTGTAGAGCTGGTTGACAAGATATCCTGTGACCTGAGGTCGAATGGTCGCGTTGACAAAACCATCAGTAGAAGCGATCCATTCGCGGAAAATCGGAGTGTCTTTTTGTGTGACAGAAATGATTTCGACCGTTGGAGGCAGGAGGGGTGAAGACGCTTTTTTGTCAGCACATCCAAACAGGATACTGCAAGTTGGAATAATGATAAACCAGAAAGATATTCTAAGAAAGATAGCAGAGGACAAAGGTCGCATATTTATTAATAAAAGTATCAAGTAGTATATTTTATTTTACTTTAACATTGCCCCAAAACACTGTCAACGTGTATTCAAAGACTTTTCCTATCGATGACCCAAAAGGTCAGCTAGAAAGCGTTTGTATGGAAGATACGAGGTTGCCTTGTTTTTTAGGTATCATGTGCTATCCTTTCAGCAGGTAAATACTCTCATTAAGTAACCCAACATTGTATTTATAAAGTAAATCATCATTATTTCTTCAATTTGATTTTATAGTCTAAGGATAATTTGTTAAAAAATAGCAGAAGTAAATTGTGCTATTTGGACAAGTAAGAATTTAGCATAAACTTTATCAAGGAGAAATCAATGGAATATCGTATAAGAATTCTATCTGAACGATTAGTCGTTGCTATCTGCTTTCTTTTTTTGGTCGTGAATCCTCATCCTGTCCCAAGCTTCGCTTTGGCTGGAGAGAGCAGCGCGGGGGATGAATTTCCTGTGCTGTCATCTCCCTTGGGCGATGGAGAAAATATTTTAGATCTAGAAGGTGGCCATGCTTTTAAGAATAGGTCCAGACTGATCGTTAAGCTTAAA